>NZ_CP135030.1:300000-541202 GCF_039393905.1 Buchnera aphidicola (Mindarus japonicus) | reverse complement strand
CGCCAAACCCTCTATATTTTCCAATATTTAAAATTTACTAAAAACAAAAAACTTTTTTTTCAATAAAAAACATTATTATATTAATATACAACAAAATTAATTTTAAAGATATAAAAGTATTTTTTTTTAAATTTAGAATTTAAATTGTTTTACAAAATTAATAAATGCATATATAAATATATATAATTATATATATATGTAAAAAGGTTTTTATATTTATATATATATATTTATATGTATAAATATTATTATAATACAAAATATCTGTGGATAACTTTAATTTTCCTAGATGAATCAAGGTTTTCAAAGGTTCGTTAGCTGTGCATAAATATCTAATGGAAAAAAAAATCCATTTAAACTTTTTTTACTAATATTATTATTTAAAATAATAAAAATAATCAAAAAATTTTTTTTATAGTTACGAAGAGAGAAAAAAATGATACCCAATATTGTCTTGATAGGAAGAAGTAACGTAGGTAAATCTACACTATTTAATAAATTAACAAATTCTTCTTCTGCTTTAGTAGGAAATGATTTAGGATTAACTAGAGATAGAAAATGTGCTTTTATAAAAATAAAAAATAAAAAAATTATACTTACTGATACAGCTGGAATAATTTCTAAAACAAATGAATTTGAAAAAAAAATAATGAAACAAACATATTTAGCTTTAAAAAAAGCTGATTTAATCTTGTTTGTTGTAAATGCAAAAGAATCAATATTGTCTGAAGATTATTATATTTTAGAAAAACTAAGAAAAAGTTGTAAAAAAATTATACTTGTCATTAATAAAATTGATTACTTACAGTGTATCACTGAAAGTAATGAATTTTTTAAATTAGGAGTTAAAGAAAATTTTAATGTTTCTGCTTCAAGAGGAACAGGAATTAATAATTTAATTGAAAAGGGAATTTTTCCATGGTTAGAAAATCTAGAAATTAATAAAAATGTTTTAAAGAAAGAAAATTATGAAGATATTATAAAAGTAGCTTTTGTTGGAGCTCCTAACGTAGGTAAATCTACGTTAATAAATCAAATTGTAAAAGAAGAACGATTAATTACATCTGAAATTTCTGGAACAACTAGAGACAGTATTAATATACCTATTAAAAAAAATAATAAAAATTATATTTTAATAGATACTGCAGGAATAAGAAAAAAAAATAAAATTCAAGAAAAAATTCATTATATATCAATTAAAAAAACATTTGAAAATATAAAACAAACTGAAATATTATTATTTATAATAGATATAAGCAAATTACAAATTAATAAAGAAGATTTATTAATAGCTAGAAAAATTTTAGATGCTCAAAAATCTATAATAGTTGTTTTTAACAAATGTGATTTATTAAAAAAACACGAATTAAAAAAAATCTATCCTATGATATCAAAAAAATTAAATTTTCTTAAATTTTGCCAATTTCAATTTATTTCTGCTATTAAAAACAAAGGAATAAAAAAATTATTAGATAATATTAATATTACCTTTAATTGTTCTAAAAAAAAAACCACTAGTGCTAAATTAACAAAAATTTTAAAGACCGCAATTACAAAACACCAACCTCCTTATATTAAAGGCAGAAGAATTAAACTTAAATATGCTCATCCTGGTGGATTTAAACCAATGATAATAATTATTCATGGAAATCAAATAAATTATTTGCCCGCAACATATAAAAAATATTTAATTAATTATTTCCAGAAATCATTAAATTTGATTGGATCACCTATAAATTTATTCTTTAAAGAAAATCAAAATCCCTTCAAAAAAACAAAAAATTAAATTAAAATTTAGAGTTTTTTACGGAAGAATTTTTAGAATAATAAGGGATTTCTACAACAATATTTTTGTTTTTAAGTTTAGCTTGACAAGCTAATCGACTAAATTCTTCTAATCCCCAAGCTTTATCTAGAGCATCTTCTTCCTTTTCAGTACAATCTGATAAAGAAGAAAATCCTTCTCTAATAATACAATGACAAGTCGTACAAATACAAGATTTCTCACAAGCATGTTCTATAAGAATATTATTTTTTAAAGCAACATCTAAAATAGTTTCTCCAGAACTAGCAGTGCATATCTTTCCTTCAGGTAATAAAATCTTATGAGGTAAAAATTTAATTTTTAACATAAACCATGAGTTTCCTTTTTTAAAAAAAAATATTTTTTTTGATAACAATATAAAAAAAACTATTTTTAGATTAAATTATTGTATGCAAAAAATCAACTTTTAAACTAGCTTTTATAGTAGTTTGTTTTTCATTAGCATAAACTTCTAAAAATCCACTTTCATTTATATTAAACTTAACTATTATTCTAGGCTTTCCTGCATCTTGTTTTTTTATTCCTCTTAAAAAAAATTTTCCTAAAGAACGACAATTTTTAACAAAACTATCTTCTCCTTGTAAAATATGTATCATAATAACAGTTTGATTATTTTTAAATGTTGTAAATTCTTTAGTAACGGAAATAGGAATTTTACTATTTTTTTCAATAATTTTTTCAACTCTTTTTCCCATTAATTCAATACCTAAAGAAAAAGAAACAACATCTAAAAGAATAAACTTATTTTCTTTACTTAAAAATTTTTGTTGATAATTAAATAATAAATTTGATTGAATAGTAGCTCCGATCGAAACAGCTTTATCTGGATCGACAGAGAATTCTATTTTTCTTTTAAAAAAAAGAGAAAGTTTTTTCTTGATCAAAGGAATATAAGTAGAACCTCCTACCATTATAACATTTGTAATTTCTTTTTTTTGAATTAATGCTTCTTTTATTGTATATTTTAATAAAATTAAACTTTTATTGACTAAGGGATCAATTAAATGTTCAAATTCAGAACGAGTAATACTTCCTTTCCAATTTTCAAACTCCACTAAAGCAACATCTTTATTACTAAGTTTTAATTTTGTTTTTTTAGCTAAAATTAATAATTTTCTTTTTAAGAAAAAATTTTTTTCAGTAAATATATTGCTTTTTTTTTCAATATATTTTGATAATAACTCATCAAAATCATCACCTCCTAATTGAGAATCACCAGAAGTTGATAAGACTTCGAAAATCCCCTTACTAATTTTTAGAATTGAAATATCAAACGTTCCACCACCAAAATCGTAAATTAAAACAATTCCTTCATTTTGAAAATGACAACCATATGCAATAGCTGCTGCTGTAGGTTCGTTTAATAATCTAATATTTTTTAATCCTGAAAGAATTGCAGCATCCTTTATTTTTTTTCTCTGAATACCATCAAAATAAGAAGGCACTGTAATTACAGCCGTATTAACTTCTTTTTGTAAAAAAAATTTTACTTTTTCTAATAAAGTTTTTAAAATTTCACTAGTTATCTTAACAAGCGATATTTTTCCTTGTATTGTTTCAATACATACTTCCTGATTTTCATCATATGAAAAAATGTAAGGTATAGTAGGATATAAATTTCTAATTTCTTGAATAGATTTTCCTAATAACCTTTTAACAGAAAAAATAGTTCCTAAAAAATTCTCATTAGTAATTTCGTTAGCTTTCTCTCCTATAATAATCTCATTTTTTTTATAAGAAACTATAGAAGGAAGAAGAGAATTTTCTTTTTTTCCAGAAAAAATTTGAATTTTTTTATTTAATAAACATCCAATTAAAGAATAAGTAGTTCCAAAATCAATTCCAACAAAAGGAAAGTTTTCTTCTAAATTTTTTTTAGATATTTTTTTTTGAGAAAACGACATAAAATATATTCCTATTTAAAAAAGGTTCTTAATATCTTTATTTTTTTTAATTTCTTCTGCTTGGTTAACTAATTTAATAAAAAATCTTAATTCTTGATATAAACCAATAGATAATCTCCAATTTTTCTTTAGAATATTAAAAGCAATTTTTTTAAATAAATTTTGAATTTTATTCTTATTTTTTTTAATAAAAAAAATAATTTCATTTTGAAAATATTTTTTAGATTTTAAATGCTCTAATTCAGAGTTTAACTTAAATTGTTGTTCTAAACTTGAAATATCTAAAGGATATTTTTTTTTGTCTTTATAATTTAATTTATTTAATATAAAAATATGATTAATTCTGTGTAATGGATTTTTTAAATTTCTATATCCTTCATTAATTATAAAAATTTTTTTTTTCTTTTGATTTTTTATTAAAATATCATCTTTAATATAAACATCAGGATGAAATTTTTTTTGTAATCTATAAAAATTTTTATTTAACTGTTCTATGTTTATATCGAAAATTTCAGGTAAATTAAATAATTTAAAATAATTCATGCACAACTCGATAGTTATTAATAAATAACTTAATTAGAAATAAAAAATTAATTTTAAACATGCCAAAAATAACTTTTATTTTTAGCATGTTAAAAACAGTGATTATTTAATAAACACTTATTGAATTAATACTATTGTTTACTTTTATAATCAGATATAGCAGCTTTAATAGCATCTTCCGCTAAAACAGAACAATGTATTTTAACAGGCGGTAATTCTAGTTCTTCTGCTATTTTAGTATTTTTAATTTTACTTGCTTGCTCTAAAGATTTTCCTTTGATCCATTCAGTTATTAAAGAACTAGATGCTATAGCAGAACCACATCCATATGTTTTAAAACAAGCATCTTCAATTATTCCTTCATTATTTACTTTAATTTGTAATTTCATTACATCTCCACAAGATGGAGCCCCCACTAATCCGCTTCCTACATTGACATCAGAATTAGTAAAAGAACCTACATTACGTGGATTATCATAGTGATCTATTACTTTTTTACTATAAGCCATAAATAATTCCTTAAATAAAAGGTTTTAACTAATATTCCATTTCATATTTTCTAAATCTACTCCTGATTTAAACATTTCCCATAAAGGAGATAAATTTCTTAATTTTTTAATCGATTTTTTAATAATTCCTATGGAAAAATCAATTTCTTCTTTTGTAGTAAATTTTCCCATTGAAAATCTAATAGAACTATGAGCTAATTCATCTTTAATTCCTAATGCTCTGAGTACATATGATGACTCCAAACTTTCCGAAGTGCAAGCTGATCCAGAAGAAACTGCTAAATCTTTTAATGCCATTATTAAAGATTCGCCTTCTATATAATTAAAACTAATATTCAAAATATAAGGGGAACTAATTTTTAAAGGACTATTTAGAAAAACTTCTTCAATATCTTTCAGTTTATTCCAAAAATATGTACGCAAAATATCCATTTTTTCATAATCAGAATAAATATTTTTTTTAGCTATTCGAAAAGCTTCCCCCATACCTGCAATTTGATGTACAGGTAAAGTACCAGACCGCATTCCTCTCTCATGTCCTCCTCCATGTATTTGAGATACTAATCGAACTCTTGGCTTTCTTCGAACATACAACCCACCTATTCCTTTAGGACCATAAATTTTATGAGCAGAAAAAGACATCAGATCAACAGATACATCATTTAAATCGATAGGAATTTTTCCAACACTTTGTGTAGCATCAACATGAAAAAAAATTTTTCTTTTTTTGCATATTTCAGAAATTCCTTTAATATTCTGAATTACACCAATTTCATTATTAACATGCATTATCGATATTAAAATCGTTTTCTTTAATATACTATTTTGAATATCATTTAGATCAATTAATCCATTTTTTTGAGGAGTTAAATAAGTTACTAAAAATCCCTTTGTTTCTAAATACTTACAAATATCTAAAACAGATTTGTGTTCCGTTTTACTTGTTATAATATGATTTCCTTTATTTTTATAAAAAGAAACTAAACCTTTAATAGCTAGATTATTAGATTCAGTGGCTCCTGAAGTAAATATTATTTCTCTAAAATCAGCATTAATTAAACTAGCAATTTGATTTCTTGCTATATCTACAGCCTCTTCTGCTTTCCAACCAAACTGATGAGATCTAGAAGCAGGATTTCCAAAATTTCCTTTAAGACTTAAAAATTCTTTCATCTTTTTTAAAACTAATGAATCTGTAGGGGTAGTTGCAGCATAATCTAAATAAATTGGCACTTTCATTTCTTTCTCACTTTTACATATTAATATTTAAATAATTTTAATATTTTTTTTTATAAAAGATTAATTTTTTTATAAAAAAAATACATTTTTTTTTAATTCTTATTATCTTTTTAATTTAAAAAAAAAATTTCATTATATTTACTAGATAAAGTTAATAATCAATGTTATAGTTTTCAACTTAAATAAATTTATGTAATTTTAAACTAAAATAGGGATGTAGTTCAACGGTAGAATGTTGGTCTCCAAAACCAATGGTTGGGGGTTCAAATCCCTCCATCCCTGCCAAAAATTAAAAAAATTTATTTAAATTTTTTATATTATTTTTTATAAAAAATCTTTCCTAACATTATAATAAATTTATTTCTAATAAACGTATTATCACATGTTTAAAAAACATTCACCCTAAATTCTTAAATAAGAATATATTATATGCCTAACTATCGTTCAAATGTAACAACAAAAGGTAAAAATATGACAGGAGCTCGTGCTTTATGGAGAGCTACTGGAATGAATAATGAAGATTTTGAAAAACCTATTATTGCTGTAGTTAATTCTTTTACTGAATTCGTTCCTGGTCATATTCATCTTAGAAAAGTAGGACAACTAATTTCAAAAGAAATTAAGAAAAAAGGAGGTGTTGCAAAAGAGTTTAATACAATAGCTATTGATGATGGAATAGCTATGGGTCATGCTGGAATGCTTTATTCATTACCGTCAAGGGAATTAATAGCAGATTCAATTGAATACGTTATAAACGGACATTGTGTAGACGCAATGGTTTGTATTTCTAATTGTGATAAAATTACTCCTGGAATGTTAATGGCAGCTATGCGGTTAAATATCCCAACAGTTTTCGTTTCTGGAGGCCCAATGGAAGCTGGGAAAATTAAAAATCAAAAAAAATATCAAAAAATAGATTTGGTAGATGCTATCTTACAAGGTTTTAATAACGAAAAAAACGATACTTTACAAAGTAACATAGAAAATAATGCTTGTCCTACTTGTGGTTCTTGTTCAGGATTATTTACAGCAAATTCTATGAATTGCTTAATGGAAGTATTAGGATTAGCATTTCCGGGAAATGGTAGCTTGTTGGCTACTCATATAGATAGAAAAAAATTATTTATTAAAGCAGGAAGTACTATAGTTAAAATTACAAAAGAATATTATAAAAATAATAAAACAGAATTTCTTCCTAGACAAATAGCTTCTAAGGAATCTTTTTATAATGCAATGATATTAGATATATCAATGGGAGGATCCACTAATACAATATTACATTTATTAGCAGCTGCACAAGAAGGTAATATTTCTTTTAATATGAATGATATAGATCAGTTGTCTAGAAAAACACCTAACTTATGTAAATTATCTCCAAATCATGAAAAATATCATATGGAAGATTTTCATAGAGCCGGAGGAGTATTTAGTCTTTTATCAGAATTAACTAAAACTAAATTACTAAAAACACATACAAAAAACATACTAAATTTAACTTTAAAAGAAACAATTAAGAAATATTCGATTTTAAGTACGAAAAATAAAAAAATTCTCGATATGTTTCGAGCTGGCCCAAAAGGAATTAATACTATTAAACCATTTTCTCAATCTTTTAGATGGCCTAATTTAGATACAGATAGAAAAAATGGATGTATTCGAGAAATTGATTTTGCTTACAGTAATGATGGAGGATTGGCTATTTTATATGGAAATATAGCAAAAAATGGTTGCGTTGTAAAAACTGCAGGAGTAAATAAAGAAAATTTAAAATTTAATGGTTCCGCTATTGTTTGTGAAAGTCAAGAAGAAGCAATAGAATTAATTTTAAAAGGAAAAATTTCAAAAGGAAACGTTCTAATCATCCGATATGAAGGACCTAAAGGTGGACCAGGAATGCAAGAAATGTTGTATCCAACAACTCATTTAAAAGCAATGAAACTAGATACAAAATGTGCATTGATTACAGATGGAAGATTTTCGGGAGGAACATCAGGGCTTTCTATAGGCCATATTTCACCTGAAGCAGCTGAAAAAGGAAATATAGCTTTAATTAAAAATGGAGATATTATTTTAATTGATATAATGAAAAGAAGTATTAATGTAAATCTTTCTGAAAAAGAATTAATATTTAGAAAAAAAGAGGAAGAAAAAAGAGGAGCTTTAGCTTATACTCCTATTTTTAGAAAAAGAAAAATTTCTTTAGCATTAAAAGCTTATGCTTTATTAGCTACAAGTGCAGATAAAGGAGCTACAAGAAAAAAAATTTAACATATAATGAAAAAAATATTTTTAAAAATATAATTTAAAAAATATTTAATTTCTTTAATAAAAATAAGGAAGAAATTTACATGAATTACTTTAATAATTTAAATTTTCGAGAAAAAAATATAGAGCTGAAAACATGTCGGTTTATGAAAAAAGAAGAATTTTCTGAAGGTATAAAACATTTAGAAAATAAAAAAATTGTTATAGTAGGATGTGGGTCTCAAGGTTTAAACCAAGGTTTAAATATGCGAGATTCTGGATTAGATATTTCTTATGCACTTAGAAATACTTCTCTTAATGAAAATAATAGTTCTTTTAATAGAGCAATAAAAAATGGATTTAAAGTAAATAGCTATGAAAATTTAATTCCTAATGCTGATCTAGTAATTAATTTAACTCCTGACAAGCAACATTCAAATGTTGTAAAGAAAATACAACCTTTAATGAAAAAAGGTTCTATTTTAGGATATTCTCACGGTTTTAATATTATAGAAATGGGAGAAGTTATTAGAAATGATATTACCGTAATTATGGTAGCTCCTAAATCTCCTGGAACTGAAGTGCGAGAAGAATTCAAAAAAAAATTTGGAGTTCCTACTTTAATTGCTGTACATAAAAAAAATGATATTGAAAAGAAAGGTTTAAATATAGCAAAAGCTTGGGCAGTAGCTATAGGAAGTCATAAAGCAGGAGTGCTATATTCTTCTTTTTCTGCAGAAGTAAAATCTGATCTAATGGGAGAACAAACTATACTATGTGGACTTCTTCAAACAGGATCTTTAGTATGTTTTGAAAAATTATTAAAAAATGGACATAATGAGGAGTTTTCTAGCAAGTTAATTCAATATGGATGGGAAATTCTTACTACTTCTTTAAAAGTTGGTGGAATTACATTAATGTTGAATAAATTATCTAATTCCCAAAAAGTTAGAGTTATAGAAATTTCTAATGAATTAAAAATATTATTAACCCCTTTGTTTAGAGAACATATGGATAATATTATTTCTGGAGATTTTTCTAAAAAGATGATAAAAGATTGGGAAAATAAAGATTTAGTTTTATTATCTGAAAGAAAAAATACCAAAAATAGTTCTTTTGAAAAATCTATTATTTATAAAAATGATATTCAAGAATCTGATTTTTTTAGTAAAGGTTTATTTATGATTGCAATTATAAAAGCTGGAGTTGAATTAGCTTTTGAAATTATGATTGAAACTGGAATTTTAGAAGAATCAGCATATTATGAATCATTACATGAATTGCCTTTAATTGCTAATACCATTGCCAGAAAAAAATTATACGAAATGAATGTAGTTATATCCGATACTGCAGAGTATGGGAATTATATTTTTTCTAAAAAAGCTTTACCAATTTTAAAAAAATTTAGTAAAAAATTAAAAAAAACTGATTTAGGTTCTATGTTAGTTGAAAAAAATATAGAAAATGAAAAACTTCAAGAAATACAAGAAAAAATTATGCAACATCCTATTGAAATTATAGGAAAAAAATTACGTACATATATGAAAAATATGAAATGTTCTTAAAAAAATTGTAACATGTTGCAAGCAACATGTTACAATTTTTTAACTTAAAAACAAAAACATATAAATTTATAAAATTATTTTTCAATGTATTATGAATTTAAATTTTAATCAAAAAAAAGCAATTAATTACATTAAAGGGCCTTGTTTAATATTAGCAGGAGCAGGATCTGGAAAAACCAAAGTAATTATTAATAAAATAATTCATTTAGTAAAAAATTGTAATTTTAATCCAAAAAAAATTTTTGCATTAACATTTACTAATAAAGCTGCAACAGAAATGAAATATAAAATATTTAAAAAAAGTAATTCTAGAAAATTAAGATATGTTACGTTTTCTACATTCCATTCTTTAGGTTTAAAGATCATAAATTCTGAGTTAAAAAATTTACAAATAGAAAAAAATTTTTTTTTAATTAATGAAGAAGAAAAAATATTTATTTTAAAAAAAATAGTACATAATAATTTTAAAAGAAATATTTTTTTTTTAAAAAAACTAGTTTTTTTTATTTCAAAATGGAAAAATGAATTATTAACGCCCGAAAAAATTGATGTTTTTAAAAAAAATTCAGAAATAATTTTTTTTAATTATTACCAGTTATATCAAATATATATTCGATCATTAAATAAATTAGATTTCGATGATTTAATTTTTTTACCTGCTATTCTGCTAAAAGAAAATTTACATGTACGAAATAAATGGAAAAAAAAAATTAATTATTTATTAGTTGATGAATATCAAGATACGAATCTTAGTCAATATGAATTAATTAAACAATTAAATAGCAAAAACTTAAATTTTACTTTAGTAGGTGATGATGATCAATCTATTTATTCATGGAGAGGTGCTAAACCAAAAAATATTTTTTTATTAAATAAAGATTTTCCAAATTTAAAAGTAATAACAATGGAACATAATTATCGTTCTTCAGGAAGAATTTTACATGTCGCTAATACATTAATTTCGAACAATCCTCACATTTTTTATAAAAAATTATTTTCTAAATTAGAATATGGTTCTCAAATACAAATTTTAGAAGGAGAAGATGAAAGGGATGAGGCGAAAAAAATTATTAATTTTTTAAAAAATCATCAGTTACGAAATGAAACAAAATACGATGATTATGCAATTTTGTATCGAAGTAATTATCAATCTAAGATGTTAAAAACAGTTCTTTTAGAAAATAATATTCCTTATGATTCATCATCTAAAAATTTATTTTTCCATAATACAGAAATAAAGCATTTAATATATTATTTTCGTTTAATAGCAAATCAAAATGACAACTTTTCTTTCTTAAAAATAATTAATATTCCTTCTAGAAGAATCGGAATAAAAACTTTAAATAAGTTAAAAAACTGGGCAAAAATTAATAAAAAAAGTTTATTTTCTTCAATTAATGAGTTAAATATTAAAATAAAGATAAAAGAATATTTTTTAAAAAAACTAAAAGATTTTTATTATTTAATAAATAAACTTATTATTTTTTTTAATACGAATCCTTTACAAGCATTGAAAGAAATAATACCTATTATAGGTTATGAAGATTGGTTAAAGTCTTCAAAGAAAAATGAAGAAATTATACAAAAAAAAATAAAAAATATAAATAATTTTCTGAATACACTTAGCAAAATATTAATTGAAAATACTATGCAATCAAAACCAGATTTCTTTAAAATGATTTCTTACCTAATATATTCTGAAATTAATTATCAAAAAAAAAATAAAAATAATCAAAAAGTACAAATAATGACCTTGCATGCTTCTAAAGGATTAGAATTTTCTTATGTATTTATTATTGGTTTAGAAGAAGGTATACTTCCATATAATTCAATGGAATCTAAAAATACAGTTGATGAAGAAAGAAGATTAATTTATGTTGGAATTACGCGGGCAAAAAAAGAATTGTTTTTAAGTTATTCTAAAACTAGAAAAATGTATGGAAAAAAAAAATATACTGTACCTAGTCGATTCTTATTTGAACTACCTAAAAAAGATATTTGTTGGGATAAGAAAAATTTTTTTTCCAAAAAAATTTTTTCAAAAAAGTTTTTTCACATTCAAAATTTAAAAAATATAATAAAAAAAAAATTAAAAAAAAATAATATTTAAAAAGATTTTTTTAAAAAATCAAAATTAAATATGGAAGTATTCTTCTGTATATTATATATACATTATGTTATAATTAAAAAATAAAAAATAATTTATTTATTAAAATCAAAAAAAAATTTATTAATGTTTGTAACAGTAATGTTTTAAAAAAATTATTTTTGATAAGTAATATTTAACTAACATGTAAATATAATTATTGTAAAACATTTTATTTAAGGAACAATATGAACAATAGTATAATTACTAATTTAAACGATTCTGAGTTTGAAGAAAAAATATTAGAAGAAGAAGGAATATGTTTAGTAGATTTTTGGGCAGAATGGTGTAATCCATGTAAGATTTTATCACCTATTCTAGAAGAAATAGCAAAAGAATACATAAATAAAATTAAAATATTTAAAATTAATATTGATGAAAATCCAAATACTGCACCAAAATATTCAATTAAAGGTATACCGACTCTTTTATTATTTAGTAAAGGAAAATTAATAGCTACTAAAGTTGGAGCTATTTCTAAATCTCAATTAAAAAAATTTTTAGATACTTATCTTAATTAAGTGAAAAATAAATTTTAAATTGATAAAATATATAAAAAATTAATTTTAAAAAATTATTTTTTTATTTTTAATATGCTTACTTATGTAAAAAATAAAACTTTTCGTAGTAAAAACTTCATATATTTACTTCAAGTTTTTAAGCATCCATCATTATGAACCTTACCGAATTAAAAAACACGCCGGTTTCTGAATTAATTACTCTTGGCGAAAAAATAGGATTGGAAAATTTAGCACGTATGCGCAAGCAAGATATCATTTTTTCTATCCTAAAACAGCATTCAAAAAGTGGAGAAGATATATTCGGGAATGGTGTTTTAGAGATATTACAGGACGGATTTGGATTTTTACGTTCTGCAGATAGTTCTTATTTAGCTGGACCCGATGATATATATGTTTCTCCAAGTCAAATAAGAAGATTTAATTTACGTACAGGAGATACTATTTCTGGGAAGATACGTCCTCCTAAAGAAGGAGAACGATACTTTGCTCTTTTAAAAGTAAATAAGGTCAATTTTGATAAACCAGAAAATTCTCGTAGTAAAATTTTGTTTGAAAATTTAACCCCTTTACATGCTAATTCTCGTTTACGTATGGAAAGAGGAAATGGATCGAAAGAAGATTTAACCGCTCGAGTTCTTGACTTAGCTTCTCCAATTGGAAGAGGACAAAGAGGATTAATAGTAGCACCGCCTAAAGCTGGAAAAACTATGCTTTTACAGAATATAGCTCAAAGTATTGCTTATAATCATCCGGATTGTTTGTTAATGGTATTATTAATTGATGAAAGACCGGAAGAAGTTACAGAAATGCAACGATTAGTAAAAGGAGAAGTAGTAGCATCAACATTTGATGAACCTGCTTCAAGACACGTTCAAGTTGCCGAGATGGTAATTGAAAA
Source organism: Buchnera aphidicola (Mindarus japonicus) (assembly GCF_039393905.1). Lineage (NCBI taxonomy): Bacteria > Pseudomonadati > Pseudomonadota > Gammaproteobacteria > Enterobacterales > Erwiniaceae > Buchnera > Buchnera aphidicola. The sequence goes on along the minus strand of NZ_CP135030.1, from coordinate 527,808 downwards.
AGCAAAACGATTAGTTGAACATAAAAAAGATGTTATTATTCTTTTGGATTCTATTACCAGGTTAGCTAGAGCATATAATACAGTCGTTCCAGCTTCCGGGAAAGTTTTAACAGGTGGGGTCGATGCTAATGCTTTACATCGTCCTAAACGATTTTTTGGTGCCGCTAGAAATGTAGAAGAAGGAGGTAGTTTAACAATTATTGCAACAGCGTTAGTTGATACAGGATCTAAAATGGATGAAGTAATTTATGAAGAATTTAAAGGAACTGGAAATATGGAACTACCATTATCTAGAAAAATAGCTGAAAAAAGAGTTTTTCCAGCAATTGATTATAATCGATCTGGAACAAGAAAAGAAGAGTTATTAACAGTTCCTGATGAATTACAAAAAATGTGGATTTTAAGAAAAATTATTCATCCAATGAGTGAGATTGATGCAATGGAGTTTTTAATTGATAAATTATCTATGACTAAAACAAATAATGAATTTTTTGATATGATGAAACGTTCTTAATCAAAAAACTATAGAAAATAAATAATACATAAATATTAGTTTTTTAAAAAAATTAATAAAAAAAATATTTTTGTTAAAAATATTTTTATTTTTTTAAAAAATACATTGGACTTTAATATTAACAAATAGTAAAATATAATTAATTAATTAATTAATTAATTAATTAATTAAATTTCGTTTTTCTTTTTTAAAATAAATATTTCAAAACTGCAGCTACGCGCCTGTAGCTCAGTTGGATAGAGCACTACCCTCCGAAGGTAGAGGTATCAGGTTCAAATCCTGTCAGGCGCAAAATAATTTGGTGGTTATAGCTCAGTTGGTAGAGCTCTGGATTGTGATTCCAGCGGTCATGGGTTCAAGCCCCATTAACCACCCCATTTTTTAAATGAAAGTAATTTTTATGTTCGGCGAGTAGCGCAGCTTGGTAGCGCAACTGGTTTGGGACCAGTAGGTCAGAGGTTCAAATCCTCTTTCGCCGATCAAATTTTTTTTTTATTTCAAATATTTTTTTTTTAATATTTTCATTTTTTATACTGTTAGTAATGACAACTTTTTTCCATCCTAAAAAAAACGCTTTTTCTGCTATTCTGTTACTAATTGTCAATATTATACATTTTAAAATCCAACTTCTTTTATTCCTCACCAAAAATAAATTATATAATTCTTTTAATATTATTACACTTGTAATAATAATTACATCAAATTTAAGATTTTTAATTTCCTCTTCTTTTTTTTGAAATTTTGAAATGCTTTTATAACAATTTATTACTATAACTTTTGCTCCGTTTATTGTGAGTTTCTTTTCTAAAATATTTAAAGAAGAAAAAGCTTTTAAAATAATAACATTTTTATTATTTATTTTTCTTTTAGATATTAAATTAAATAATTTATTGCTATTTTCTTTATTTAGTGGATATTTAACAGTTTTCTGAGTCTGAAAACTCAGACTATTAGCTGTACTGTTTCCAATTGCATAATAACAGATGTTTTTTGGCCAGATCATTTTTTTTTCTTTTAAAATTTTAGAAGCGTAAAATACCGATTTTTTAGATAATGCACATAAAATATCGTTTTTTTTTAAAAAATTTATTTTTTTTAAAAAAATATCTAAATCAGGTAAAGGAAAAAAATCAATCAATGGAAAATTGTAAGCTGATATTTTAAATTTAGATAAATATCTAACTAATTTTTCTCCTTCCAAAGGAGATCTTGTTATTAATATTTTCATATTTTCTTCAAAAAAAAAATAATTAATTATTAAGCTAAAATTTTTTTAGCTCCTTTTTTTAATAGTTCACATGCTAATTTGTAACCTATTTTCTTAGCATCTTGAAAAGAACCTATTTTTTCTCCTCTTATTATATTTTTTCCATCAAATGAACTAATAAAGGTTCTCAACCATATTTTTTCTTTTTTTAAAATAGCGTAACTTCCTACAGGAAGTTGGCAACCTATTAATAATTTTTTACAGAAAGCTCGTTCAGTTTGGATTAAAATTTTACTTTTATAGTGATGTATTTTTTCTAAAATATTTATAACTTCTTTATCTTTTACTCTACATTCAATTCCAATAGCTCCTTGTCCACAAGGAGGTAGAGATAATTCAGGAGGTATGAGATAAGAAATTCTTTTTTGTAGTCCTAATCTCTTTAATCCTGCCGCAGCTAAAATAATGGCGTCATATTTTCCTTTATCTAATTTCTTTAATCTAGTTTCAATATTTCCTCTTAAAGGAGAAATGATTAAATCTTGACGATAATTCATAAGTTGAAATTTTCTCCTTAAACTAGATGTTCCTATTATAGCATTTTTAGGAAGTTGATTAATATTTTTATATTTTTTTGATATGAGAGCATCAAGAGGATTACTTCTTTTACAAATACAAGCTAAACTTAAATTTTTATGAATTTCCATAGGAATGTCTTTAACTGAATGAATAGCAATATCTGCTTTATTTTGAAGCAATGCTATTTCTAATTCTTTAATAAATACTCCTTTTCCATTAGATTTTACAAAAGAAGAGTTTAGAAATTTATCTCCATGAGTAATTATAGGAATAATGGTAATTAATAAATTTGGATAAATAGAAATTAGTTTTTTTTTGACATACATAGCTTGAAAAAGAGCTAGAGGACTCTTTCTGGTAGCTATTCTTATTTTTTTTTTTAATAAATTAATAGTCATTTTTAGATAGATATCATAAAAGTAATTTTTTATATATAAATAAAAAATTTAATTTAATTTTTTTGAAAAATTTTCTAAATAAGTAAAAAAGTTTTTAAAATAAGAAAAAATATTTCCTATAGCTTATTGACTATTTTAAATAATATAGATTATTAAAATATGTATTTTATTTGTAAAATTTTTTGATAACTAATTACAGTATAATCAAAAATAGTTCATAAGTATTTATTTTTTTTTAAATCAAAAATTTTTAGTTATAAAAAATTTAATTTTTTTAGATTTTAAAAACATTTTAAAGTTATAAGCATCAAGGCCTTTCTCTATTAATAAAAGATAATTATAATACTTAAAGTTAGCAAGTGATAAATACTAATTTATTAATAACTTTATAAATAACAATAAGAAAAAGAATATGAAAATTAATTTTTCTAAAATGCATGGATTGAGTAATGACTTTATAATAATTGAAAATATTACACAAAATATTTGTTTAACTTCTAAAGAAATACAAACGATATCTAATCGTTATACCGGAATAGGTTTTGATCAATTACTTTTTGTTGAAAAATCTACTCAATCTGGAATTGATTTTAATTATAGAATTTTTAATTCAGATGGTAAAGAAGTAGAACAATGTGGAAATGGAGCACGTTGTTTTGCTCATTTTTTATATTTAAAAGGTTTTACAAAAAATAAAAGAATTTCAGTTAGTACAAAAAAGGGAATTTTAATTTTGAGTATTTTAAAAAACAATCTTATAAAAGTAAATATGGGAAAACCTGATTTTAAACCTTATAATATCCCAATATCAACAGAAAAATTTAGAGAAAAATATTCCTTACTAATTAAAAATAAAAAAGTTTCTTTTGGAGCCGTTTCAATAGGAAATCCTCATTGTGTCATTTCTGTTAAAAATATAAATACAACACTTGTTGATATTTTATCACCTTCTATACAAAAGAATAATTTTTTTCCAAATAGTGTAAATGTAGGATTTATGGAAATTATCAATTCAAAAAAAATTAAGTTGAGAGTATATGAAAGAGGTTCAAAGGAAACAAATGCTTGTGGTAGCGGAGCATGTGCTGCTGTTGCTGTAGGTATTAAACAGAATTTATTATCTAATAAAGTAATAGTAGAATTAAAAGGTGGAAAATTAGAAATTTTTTGGAAAAAAGAAGATAATTGTATTTATATGATAGGTCAAGCAACACATGTTTATGATGGGGTTATATATTTATAAGTATCATCAATTTAATTTAAAATTTTTTAAAAAAATATTTTATGTAAAAAAAACATTTTACTTTTAATTTTAAAATAGTGATACCAGAATTAGTTAATTAAATTTTTGTTAATATATTATAATTTAATTTAGGAGTTAATTTTGTTTAATTTAATTAAAAATAAAAAAAAATTAGATTTTAAATCAACATTAAAAAAAAATAAGATAATTAATTTCTCAAAAAAAAATTTATTTGTATCAAAAAAAGAACTAGTAAGAAAAAATACTACAGATTTTATAAAAATTTCTTTATCTTTTTTTTTTGCTGGATTTTCTACATTTTCTATTTTGTATTGTGTACAACCTATTTTACCAATTTTTTCTAAAGAATTTAACCTAACACCATCACAAAGTAGTTTATCTCTTTCTGCTACTACAATAACAATGGCAATTGGAATGCTATTTACTGGATCTTTTTCAGATTTTTTTGGAAGAAAAAAAGTTATGACAATTTCATTATTAATATCGGCTGTATTAACTATTTTATGTTCCATGGTAAATAATTGGAATGAAATAATTATTATGCGACTATTAATAGGATTAGCTTTAAGTGGTGTTACAGCAGTAGGGATGAGTTACCTTAGTGAGGAAATTCATTCCAATGACTTATCTTTTTCCATAGGATTGTATATCGGTGGAAATACTTTTGGAGGGTTTATAGGAAGATTTTTAAGTGCTATTATAGGAAGTTATTTTTCTTGGAAAGTAGTTTTTTTAACTATTGGAATTTTTTCTTTCTTTTCAACAACAATTTTTCTTTTAATGTTACCGAAATCAAAAAATTTTAAATCGATTTCATTAAATTATATTTCTTTTGTAAATAGTTTTTTATTTCATTTAAAAGATAGAGCTTTAATAATTTTGTTTATAATTGGATTTATTTTAATGGGAAGTTTTATAACATTATTTAATTATATAGGTTATCGATTAATGATATCTCCTTTTTTTTTAGATCCTAATTTGATTAGTTTACTTTCAATAGTTTATTTAACTGGAGTTTATACTTCTCCAAAAGCAGGTGCATTAATAAAGCATTATAACCGAAGTACAATACTAATTTTTTCTTTTTTTATTATGTTGATAGGTTTAACTATTACTCAATTAAATAATTACTTTAGTATTTTTTTGGGATTAACGTTATTTTCAGGAGGTTTTTTTTCTGCTCATTCAATAGCAAGTAGTTCTATAGGATATCGTGTGAAAAAAGCTAAAGGACAAGCATCATCGATGTATCTCATTAGTTATTACTTTGGTGCTAGTATTTTAGGAACAATAGGAGGTTTATTTTGGTTATTTGGAAGTTGGATAGGAGTTTCTATATTTGTTTTAAATTTATTACTTATAGGTATATTTTTATCTTTAAAGTTACAAAAAATGTTAAAATTATAAAAATAAGATTTTAAAAACAAGACTACTATAAAACATTTATGAATAAATTTTAAAAAAAATAAATTTTAAAAGGTGAATTTATTTGTAAAAGTTTTTTTAAATTTTAAAGTATTTTTTTATTAGGAAAATAAATATCGAATCGATATTTATTAGTGATTATAGAATTAACAATTTTTTCAGAAAAAAAAGGTGGTAAAGAACGAGGTCGTTTAATAACAATTCTATGTTTTGCATAACAAAATGAAAAGCTTAATAAATCTATAGCATCTGAATCATTTCCAACAAATAATTTTAACAAATTAATTTCTTTCTTAGATAAAGCTTTTTTTTTTATAGCAAACATAGGATCTAAATAAATCACATCCGGTTGTTGAAGTAAAATATTTTTCATTTTAAAGCTAGAACTATAAGAAAGAAATAATCTTTTTTTTAACCATGAATTGATTTTTAAATCATTGTATCCTCTTTCTAACCCGTCGAATAGTAATAAAGCAACTATTGGATTTCTTTCAAACATATGAACCTTACATCCCAATTTAGAAAGTATAAAAGCATCTTTTCCTAATCCAGCAGTAGCATCTAATACAAAAGGAAAATAATTTTTTTTAATTCCTATTGCTTTTGCAATAGCTTCATTTTTTTTAGTAGCTAACTTAGCTCTATAAGAAATACTATTTTTAGTAAAGTCTACCCATACAGTTCCCAAATTAGTAAGGTATCGATGTTTCAGTTCTATTCTTGAAGGATTAATGATCAATTTGATTACGGATTTAGGATTATGTTGTAAATTCCATTTTTCTTTTATAAATTTTAAATGTTTTTCACTAGAGTGATTTTGTATATAAACCATATATTTAAATATTTTAAATAAATTTATTTTTTTAGATAAATTAGTTTTATTTATAACATAATTTTTTTTTTTCTCCTAATAAAAATCAAGAAAAACATTCTTTTTAAGAAACATTTTAAGTAAAATATAAAAATTGAAAATTATTTAAAATATCTGTTATTGATATCTTGACTAAAAAAAAAAATGCGAGTAAAAGAGAATTAATCGAAAGTAAAGAAAGGATGTAAAAACTATGTCATCTATAATGGTTATTAATAAAACAAACCTTTTCGATATTAATCAAAGTAAAAATATCAAGTCTGCTTCAGATAAAAAAATTGTAAATTCCGAATTAAAATTTTCTAAAGCAATTAATGAAGTACGACAAGATAAATTTAGTAATTCTACTATAAGTAATGTTAATGGAATAACATATTTCCCGAAAAATACAAATATTTTTTCTCAAAGATTTGGTTTTATTATTGATGAAAAAGATCAGTTTGATGTAACAAATATGAAAGATGAAGATATAAATAATCCTATTTGGCAAAGCTTATCTAAAGAAATTCCGTCAAAAAAAGATCCTTTTCCTAGTCATCCATTTCAAAAATCATTTATTCATTTAAAGAATACGACTCAATTAAATAATAATTTTGTAAAAAATCTTGATAAAAATGTATCTATAACTGTAGATGGAAAAGAAGTTAACGGTAAATCTCCTGAAGAACTGTTAAATAATCTTAAAAAGAAAGTACCTAATCTTTCAGATAGACAATTGATATCTAGTTATGTACAACCCTCTATTTTTAAGAAATCTCTTGATGATTTACAGACTTTAGAATCAGATTTTTCTAAATTTTTACCTACTTCTAGTAAGTTGAGTTACAAATTGAATAGAATTGGAAATGGAAAGTATACTTTATTAGCTACAAGTATATCACAAGTAAAATTAAAAGATTCTGAAATGTCTGACAAAAATTATACTTCTTATGGAGTTCGTGCATTTTTAACAATCTCTCCATATGAAAATCCAACAATAAAATATTTGTTCTTTATGAAATAAATATTTTTTAGTTAAATATAATTTAATTGTAATAAGTACATGCAGAACATAATAAAAATTATGTTCTGCACATTTTAGGTTGTAATTCTTTTGTAAAAAATTGTTAATATAAACGAGTATTTATTTATTAATTATGAATAAAAGTAATCGATGGCTTCCAAATACTTCAATTGAGATTTTAATTAAAAGATCATTAATCATTTCTAAAATTAGAAATTTTTTTTTAAAATTTTCTGTTTTAGAAGTCGAAACACCGATCTTAAATAAGTATCCTGTTACTGATGCTAGCCTTTCTCAATTTATGACTACTTATACTTCACCTAACAAAGAAAAAAAATGTAATTTATGGTTAAGTACCAGTCCAGAATATTATATGAAAAGATTATTGGCAGCTGGAAGCGGGCCTATTTATCAAATTAGTCACAGTTTTAGAAATGGAGAGAAAGGAGATTTTCATAATCCTGAATTTACAATTCTTGAATGGTATCGACCGGGATATCTTATGCATGATTTAATTCTAGAAGTTGTAGAATTATTAAAACTAGTTCTTAAATGCAAGAAAGTAGAAATTATTTCTTATCAAAATATATTTTTAAAATATTTTAAAATAGATCCACTTTCTGCTTCTATAAAAATATTAAAAAATATAGCTAAAAAGTTAGGAATTTCAAATTTAATTACTTTAACAAAAAATGTTAATAATTTATTGGAAATATTATTTATGAAAGAAATAGAACCAAGAATAGGAAAAAAATATCCGATATGTATTTATCATTTTCCTCGAAACCAAGCAGCTTTATCAGCTATTAATGTTAATGATAATAGAATAGCTGATAGATTTGAATTTTTCTTTAAAGGAATAGAATTAGGAAATGGTTTTTATGAATTAACAGATGCTAAAGAACAAAAAAAAAGATTTGTAATGGATAATAGAAAAAGGAAAGAACTAGGTTTGCCAGAGTGTATTTTAGATGTAGATTTTTTAGACTCTTTAGAAAAAGGAACGTTTCCTAAATGTTCAGGAATGGCTATAGGAATTGATAGATTAGTTATGTTAGCATTAAAACATAAAAAAATTCATGACGTTACTTCATTCGATTTTAATGAATGATTTTTTTATTGAATTCTATTTAAGTTGAATTACCAATAATTTTCTGAGGTAATTTCTCCAGGTTTTCTCCTTAGATGTTTATTCATATTTCTTGTTTTTTGAAGTAAAGAAATGCTTTCTTTTACCATTCCTGGATTTCCACATAACATTACATGAGATGTTTTTTTTTCTAGATTTAAACCTATTTTTTTTTCTATGGATTTATTTTCTATTAATTGAGGTATTCTACCAAAAATTGAATTCTTGTTTTTTTCTCTACTAGTAATTGAAATAAAATGAAATCTATCTTTATATTTTTTTTTAATATTATCAATTAATGGTAAATAATTTAAATCTTCATAATATCGAACAGCATGAATTAAAACAATTTTTTTAAATTGCAAAACTTCTTTTTTATTTTGTAAAATAGAGAGATAAGGACCAATTGCTGTTCCAGTAGAAAACATCCATAAAATTTCTTTATTAGGAATTTCTCTAGTAGTAAAAAATCCAAAAGATTCTTTTGAAATGTTAATTTCTTCATTAACTTTTAAATTATACAAAAAAGGAGTAATTTTTCCTTTTGGTACTAAAACAATATAGAATTCTATATTCGTATTATTTGGTGAGTTTACATAAGAATATGCGCGTTGAACTTTATTATTTCGATTTAAAAGTAGTTTAGTATATTGTCCAGGTATGAATGGACATATAGGAGCGTTTAATATTAAGCTAAATAAATTATGATTCCATTTTTTTATTTTTAAAACTTTTGCTTTAATCCATGTGGTCATTTTATTTACCTAACGTAGTATAAAAATACTTTTTTTATATTTTTTTAAAAAATATATATTTTTAATATTTGTATTTTTAATTATAACATAAAATTTAATATTTTTATTATATAAAAAAATTTTAGTGAACAAAATAATTAGATAATAATTTTTATTAAAAACAATTTAAAAAATCCATCTTAATTGAACAAAAAAGATGGATTTATATAAAAAAATAAAATTTTATTTTTTAAATAAATTAATTAGTAAGAATTAATTTTTTATCTTTTATAAAATAAATCTACTAAGATCTTCATTACCTATCAGTTTGTCTAAATATTTACTAACATAATTAACATCAATGATAATTGATTCTCCATTTTTTTCATTAGCAAAAAAAGAAATTTCTTCCATTAAGCGTTCCATAACAGTATGTAATCTACGAGCTCCAATATTTTCCATAGATTCATTTACTTTCCATGCAGCTTCAGCTATTTTTTTAATTCCTTCTTTAGTAAAAGTTATATTTACACCTTCTGTTTTCATCAAAGCAATATATTGCATAGTAATTGATGCTTTAGGCTTTGTTAAAATACTTTCAAAATCATTGATAGTTAAAGCATTTAGTTCTACTCGAATAGGTAAACGCCCTTGTAATTCAGGTATAAGATCCGAAGGGGTGCAGGTTTGAAAAGCTCCAGAAGCTATAAATAAAATATGATCTGTTTTTACCATTCCATATTTAGTTGAAACTGTACATCCTTCAATAAGAGGTAATAAGTCTCTTTGCACTCCTTCTCTAGAAATATCCAATCCAGAAGCATTGCTTCGTTTGCAAATTTTATCTATTTCGTCGATAAAAACTATTCCATTTTGTTCAACTGAACTAATAGCTTCTTTTTTAATTTCTTCTGGATTCACTAATTTTGTAGCTTCTTCTTCTGTTAATAATTTAAGGGCATCTTTAATTTTTAATTTTTTTGCGCTTATTTTTTTTCCGCTAATATTATGAAAGAGAGATTGTAATTGACTGGTTAACTCTTCCATTCCAGGGGGTGCCATAATTTCTACCCCAATAGGATTGTTTGAAATATTAATTTCTATTTCTTTATCATCTAATTTTCCTTCTCTAAGTCTTTTTCTGAAAAGTTCAATAGTGCCAGTAGGTCTAAGAGTATCTCCTGGTTTTTCCCAGTTGCTCTTTGGTGTTGGTACTAATACTTCTAAAATTCTTTCTTCAGCTCTTTCTTTTACTTTATGTTTATTAATTTCAATAACTTTTGTTTTGATTAATTTAATTGCTGTATCAGTTAAGTCTCGGATGATAGAATCGACTTCTTTTCCAACATACCCTACTTCAGTAAATTTTGTTGCCTCTACTTTTATGAAAGGAGCGTTAGCTAATTTAGCTAGTCTTCTAGCAATTTCAGTTTTTCCTACACCGGTAGGTCCTATCATTAAAATATTTTTAGGAGTAATTTCATGACGTAATTCATCATTTAGCTGCATTCTTCTCCATCGATTTCGAAGAGCAATAGCAACTGCTCGTTTTGCTTTTTTTTGTCCAATAATAAATTTATTTAATTCTAGAACAATATCTAGGGGAGTCATTTCTGACATATAGAGGATCCTACTTTTTTTGAATATAAAGTTTTTATAGTGAAAGTATGATTAGTATATATACATATATTAGCAGCGATATTTAACGATTTTTTAACAATTTCTTTTGCGTCAAGGTCAGTATTTTCTATTAAGGCTTTAGCTGCTGCTTGAGCATAAGGGCCTCCAGAACCAATTGCAATTAAATCATCTTCAGGTTGGATAACGTCTCCATTGCCACTAATAATTAATGAACATTCTTCATTTGCAACTGCAAGTAATGCTTCTAATTTTCTTAAAATTCGATCTGTTCTCCAATCTTTAGCAAGTTCTATTGCTGCTCTTTGTAGTTGCCCTTGGTACATGGATAATTTTTTTTCAAATAATTCAAATAAAGTAAAAGCATCTGCTGTACTTCCAGCAAATCCGGCAATTATTTTTTCTTTATAAAGGCTTCTTACTTTTTTGACATTACTTTTCATAATAGTATTACCTAATGTCGCTTGCCCATCTCCACCGATAACAACTTGATTTTTAACTCTAATACTTAATATTGTAGTCACAGATTAGTCCTTTATAAAAAATAAAATTTTTTATTTAAAAAAAAATATTTTTTATTTTTAGTAAATAAAACATAGAATACAGTTTCTTTATCAAAAAAAATCTTATTTTTTAGCTTATTTTTTTTAGAATATAAAAATATTAAATATTTTTTATAGAATAAATTTTAAAAATTAAATTTTTTATTTAAAAATTATTTATTAAAAATAGTTTGCTAGAAAAAAAAAAATTATTCATAATAATTACATACAAATTTTATTTTAGCGCATAATTCTAACATGAAAAAGAAAATTCATCCTAACTATCATCAAATACAAGCTGTATGTTCATGCAATAAAATTCATATTTTTTTTTCGACAATAAAAAATAATATTCAATTAGATATATGTTCAGAATGTCATCCATTTTATACTGGAAAACAAAGAACAATTAATACTGGTGGTCGAATTGAAAAATTTAAAAAAAGGTTTAGTTTCACAAAAAATTAAAAAATATTTTTTTTAAATAATTTTTTTTAAGAAAAAATTTTTAATTATTATACTGGCATAAAAAAATAATTTTTTAGTAAATAAAAACAATTAAAAACATTTTTTTTATGAAATTTCCAAATTTTTTTTATAAAAATAATTTTCTTTTAAATATTCTAAATTTAGATAAGTTATTTTTTTTTACTTTAATCAATATATTTTAAAAATTATAAAATTATAGTAATGAAAATAATTAAAAATTAGTATTTTAAATATTTTTTTATCTTTAGGATTTAAAAAAAAGAAAATAAAAACTATTATTTAATATATATTTTTTATTTTTACTAAATAGAAAATACATTTTTTTATAGTTAATAGTTTTAATTAATAGTTAAATTTATATAAAAAGTTAATATATATATTATATTTTATAAAAAATAGTTAAATTATTTTTTTTATAAAAATTTATACTTTTAAAAGTTTTATTATTTTTAATAATTTCCGGGTGATGTTCTATGTAATTTATTAATTGATATAATTATTAATTATAGTAATTCACTCGGAAAATTTTTAAAAAGCATATATTTTTTACATGTGAATAACCAAATAAAAAAATTTTTTGATTTAATTAAAAATTATTTCTTTAAATAAGAAATTTAAGTAAAAATATAGAATAAATAAGATTTTTTATTTATACGAAAGGTATAAAAAATTATAGCTGCTTTTTAATTAAATTTTTAATTAATTAATATGAAAAAATAAATAAAATTTAATTTTTAAGATTTTGGAGCGGGAAACGAGGTTTGAACTCGCGACCCCAACCTTGGCAAGGTTGTGCTCTACCACTGAGCTATTCCCGCATATTTAGGTATATAAAATATTTCTACTTATTTTAGATGGTTTAATTTTTTAAAATCAAGATAATCATAATTTTTTTTTCTAAAAAAAGCAATCTAATTTATTTAGATTTGAATAAAATTTTTTCGATAATAATTTAGTTCGTTAATCGATAAATAAATATCCTGTAAGGCCATATGTTTTTTCTCTATTTTTTTTTTATTAAAAAATATAGTTGGTTTCCATCGAATGGCTAATTCTTTAATAGTGCTAACATCTATGGATCTATAATGAAAAAATTTTTCTAATTTTGGCATATATTCATATAAAAATCTTCGATCTTGACCAATACTATTTCCACAAATTGGGGATGTATTTTTAGGAACCCATTGTTTTAAAAATTTTATTGTTTCTTCTTCTGCTTTTTCTTCATTAAAACAACTTTTTTTAATACGATCAATTAATCCATTATCAGTATGAACACGTTTATTCCAATTGTTCATTAAAGATATTTCTTTTTCAGGTTGATAAATGGGTATTACAGGACCTTCTGATAAAATTTTTAAATTTTTATCAGTTATTAAAGTTGCGATTTCTATAATTTTATTTTTTTTTGGATTTAAACCTGTCATTTCTAAGTCAATCCAAATTAAATGAGAGTTATTTATTTTCATTTTCTAAAATAAAAAATTTTTCTATAAAATAACATTTTTTTAAAAAAATTTAAATCATTTTATTCTTAATAATATATATTTATTTTTTGTTTATTTTTTTTTTTTAAATGTTAATATTTTTAAAAACAAAGTTTTTGGTTATTAATTTAATTCTAATTTAAAAATTAATAATTTTAAATAAAAAATAATTATAAGAGTAAATGAAATATATGAAAAATATTAATCCGACCGAAACAAAATCTTGGAAAAAGTTACAGGAACATTTTAAAGATATGAAAAAAGTTCATATTAAGGAATTATTTTTTGATGATAAAAATCGATTTAACAATTTTTCTACTATTTTTAATAATAAAATGGTTGTTGATTTTTCAAAAAATTTAATTACTAATTATACAATAAAATTATTATTAAATTTGGCAAAAGAAACTTTTGTAAGTAATGCAATTGAAGAAATGTTTTCAGGAAAAATAATAAATTTAACAGAAAATAGAGCAGTGCTTCATACAGCTTTAAGAAATCGTTCTAGTAAACCTATCTATATTAATCAAAAAAATATTATGTTGGAAATAAATAAAAATTTAGAAAAAATGAAAATATTTTCGAAAAAAGTTATTTCTGGAGAATGGAAAGGTTATACAGGAAAAATTATTACTGATATTGTAAATATTGGTATCGGAGGATCTCATTTAGGTCCGGAAATGGTTACAGAAGCATTAAAACCATATAAAAACAAATTAAATATTCATTTTATATCCAATATAGATGGTACTCATGTTACTGAAGTTTTTAAAAAAATTAATTTAGAACAAACTTTGTTCATAATTTCTTCTAAAACATTTCTTACTCAAGAAACTATGACGAATGCAAATACTATAAAAAAATGGTTTATGACTAGTACACCAAAAAAAATTAATTTTCAAAAACATTTCATTGCAGTGTCTATGAATATCAAATTAGCAGTTGATTTTGGTATTCATAAAAATAATATTTTTCCAGTTTGGAGTTGGGTCGGAGGAAGGTATTCATTATGGTCTTCGGTGGGTTTACCTATTATGCTATCTATTGGGTATAAAAATTTTGTAAATTTATTAAAAGGTGCTTATGACATGGATCAACATTTTTTAAAAACAAAATTTAATAAAAATATTCCAGTATTATTAGCACTTATAGGAATTTGGTATAATAATTTTTTTAAATCAGAAACAGAAGCTATTTTTCCTTATGATCAATATATGCATAAATTTTCATTATATTTTCAACAAGGAAATATGGAGTCTAATGGAAAATCTATAGATAGAAATAAAAAACTTGTAAAATGGAAAACCGGACCTATTGTATGGGGAGAATCAGGTACAAATGGACAACATTCTTTTTATCAATTAATACATCAAGGAACTAGACTTATTCCTTGTGATTTTATTATTCCTGCAATAAGTCATAATTCTATAAATGATCATCATATAAAATTAATATCTCATTTTTTGGGCCAAACATATGCTTTAGCTTTTGGCGATGATAGTAACAATTTTTCAAAAAAAGGGACAAATCTAAATGATTCCTTTCATATATTTAAAAATTGTGTAGGAAACAAACCAACAAATTCTATTTTAATAAAAAAAATTACCCCTTCTACTTTGGGTAGTTTAATTGCTTTATATGAACATAAGATATTTGTTCAAGGAATTATATTAAACATTTTTAGTTTTGATCAATGGGGGGTTGAATTAGGAAAGGATTCTTCAAAAAAAATATTACAACAATTATTAGATATAAAAAGAAAAAATTCTTTTGATTCTTCAACATCGGGACTAATTAAATTTTATGAATTTTTTAAAAAAAGTAATAAATAAAAATTTATTTATTTGATGTAAATATATTTATTAATTTATCAATTCATTAAAAAGATAATTTAATTTTTTTGAATGAAAAAATATTTTATAAATTCATTTATATATTTTAAATAAAAAATATTTTGATTTATTTAAATAAAAAACTTTTAGTAAAAAAATTGTTATTTTTTTAAAAAAAATATATTTATTTGATATTTAAAACATTAAATTAAAACTATAATCATATAATATGAATATATAAACATATAATCTATATAAGTCTAATCAAATAAAATTAATATGATATTATTTAAAATAACATATATTAATTAATAATTTTCTACACGAATTTTTTTATAATAAAAACAAAAAAAATATTATAAAAATTAACATAAAAATATTTATTTAATTAACTTGCAGTAAAAAAATAGTTATATTTTATCAATGTTTTATAAATACGTTAAATTTATTTATTTTATAAAATTTCTTAATGAAATTTCTAAATAAAAATTCATAAAAAATAATTATTGTTTTAAAAAGATTAAATAATAAATTATTTATATAATAATGTTGAATTAATTTAATTTTTTTAATTGATTTATAGTAAGAAAATTTTTTTAAAATTTATTAAATTTATTTTTATTTTTTAAAATTAAAAAATTTAATTTTAACTATTAAATAAAAATATTTTTATTTGATTAATAAATTTTTTTTATTTATATAAATTTTACTTTGTAAAAAAAATATTTTTTTTAAATTTTTTTTGTAGAAAGAATAAAAAGATTTAGAATATAAGTTCATAACAAAAAAAATAAAAATAATTATCTTATAAAAAGTTAGATTTAAATAGCAGATTATCCATATTAATTTTAATTTAAATTGATAGAGTTTTTTCATATGTTCATTCGAAAATTGTCTTCAAAAGTAATAAATCAAATAGCAGTAGGAGAAATAATAAGAGGACCTGCTTCTATAGTCAAAGAATTGTTAGAAAACAGTTTAGACGCAAAAGCAGATCGAATTTATATCGAAATAAAAAAAGGCGGAATTAGTTCGATTTGTGTAAATGATAATGGTTATGGAATTAATAAAAAAGAGTTAATTAATTCCATTTCTTCATATTCAACTAGTAAAATTATTTCTATAAATGACTTACATAACGTGAATACTTTTGGATTTAGAGGAGAAGCTTTATTTAACATATCTTTAGTATCTCGATTAGAATTAATATCTAAAACTAGTATTCAAAAAGAAGGTTGGAAAATATATTTAGATGCAAATAAAAAAAGTAGTTTTTTTATGAAACCTATAGCACATTTAATAGGTACGACTATAAGCATATTTGATCTTTTTTATAATTTCCCCATTCGAAGAAACTTTATAAAAAAAGAAAAAGTAGAATTTTCAAAAATTGTTAAAATAGTAAAACTCATAGCTTTATCTCAAAGTAATACTACTTTTATTTTAAAACATAATAAAAAATTAATAAAAGAATATTTGGTTAATAATAAAAAAAATATAATAGAAGAAAGGGTAAAATCTGTTCTAGGGGAAAAATTTTTTAAAACTTTACTAAAAATTGAATTTAGAGATAAAAAAAATAAATTGTTTGGCTGGATTCAAAATCCAATATATAAAAATATAAATTACGATACGAAAAATCGATATTTATACGTTAATAAACGTTTTGTAGATTCTCGAAAAATTACTTTTTTACTAAAAGAGATTATTAAAAGAATTACAGGACATAATTATATAAATATATCGTATGTGTTGTATTTACAGATACCTTTTAATTTAGTAGATGTAAATTACCACCCAACTAAAAATGAAGTTTTATTTAATAATTCATTTAAAATTTATAATTTTTTTTATAATGCAATAGTTTCTTTTTTTAAAAAACAAAAAAATAGTTTTCTTTCTTTTTTAAATTTAAATAAAAAAAAGAAAACTAAAGAAAAATTTTTATGTAAAGAAAATCTTAAGAATAAAAAAAATATAGGTAATAAAAAATTTGCTAATTATAAAAATTTTTGTTTGTTTAATTTTCAAAAAGAAAAGTTTAAAAAAAAGATAAATTTTTCTTTTGGAAAAATAATAGCATTTATCAAAAATTATTATGTTCTTATTGAAAAAAATGAAAAGTTTTTTTTAATTTCTTTGCCTAATATTCAATCAATAATTCTTAAAAAAAAAATAAATCATGGAAATTTTTATGATTTTAAGAAATTATATTTAATATCTCCTAAAAAAATATTTTTTCTTATAAAAATAAAAAATTTAATTATAGATTATAAAAATTTATTATTTAAACTAGGATTTACTTATTCAGTACATTTGAATTTTATTCAGGTACAATCTGTTCCTAAATTATTGCAAGAGAGTAATTTGTTAAATTTAATAATTAGTTTTTTCTTATTTTTAGAAAATAAAAAAAATATTACAGATATTAAAGTAATTAATTATTTTATATGGTTAATACAATTAGAAGTTAAAAATTGGGGAAAAGAAAAAATGTATAGAATTTTGCAAGAAATAGAAAAGTATAATTTAATAATTTCAAATGTTTCATCTAAAAAGTTTTTACAAAGTATCAATATAAATACAGCTATGTCTATTTTTGAAAATGAAAAAAAACATTAGTTTTCTAAAAAAACCTATATTAATTTTTTTAATGGGTCCAACTTGTTCAGGAAAAACTAAATTGGCTATTGATTTATCAAGACATTTTCCAATGGAAATCATTAGTGTAGATTCCGGATTAATTTATAAAGAAATAAATATCGGAACAGCAAAACCAACTATAAAAGAATTATCTCAGGTTCCACATCACTTAATAAATATAAAAGATCCTAATGAATATTATTCAGCTGGAGAATTTAGACGCGACGCTTTAAAAAAAATAAAAGAAATTTTAGAAGTAGGGAAAGTTCCTGTTTTAGTTGGAGGAACAATGCTATATTTTAATGTGTTAAATAAAGGCATAGCAGTTTTACCTTCAGCAAATAATGAAGTAAGAAATTTTTTATTAAAAAAAACAAAACGTTTTGGTTACAAATATTTACATAACTTTTTAAAATTAGTAGATCCTGATTTATCTTTTCGTTTGCATCCAAATGATATACAAAGAATATTAAGAGGATTAGAAGTTTTTTTATTAACAGGGAGAAAAATTTCTGAATTACAAAAATCTACTATTTCTAATTTCCCATATGAAGTTATACAGTTTTCTATTTTTTTTTCTAAAAAAAAAGAATTAAAACAAAGAATTAAACTTCGTTTAAATCATATGATGGAATTAGGGTTTGAGAATGAAGTTAGAAATTTATTTTTAAGAAAAAATTTAAATATAAATTCTCCAGCTATTCGACGTATAGGATACTATCAAATGTGGAGTTATATAGAAGGAAAAATTACGTATAAAGATATGATAGAAAAGATAATGTTTGCAACATATCAATTAGCAAAACATCAGATTACTTGGTTAAAAAAATGGAAAAATTTACATTGGATTGATAATTTTGATCAAAATTTATCAATTAATAAAATTTTAGATGTTTTTCATATTAAAAATTTTTTTTAATAAAAATTATTTTTTTTTTGATAAATAAATTTAATATTAATTAATTTTAATATAGTTAATTTTTTAATAATATAAAAATATTTAATGATTTTAATGGAGTATAAATATGGTCTGGAAACAGCCAATCAATAAAATTTTTGATAAGGATCTGTCAGTAGAAAAGAAAAATAAGAAAAGTGATGTAAATTATATATATGTAAAAAAAAATAATTTTTTTAAATGTTTATTTTTTCAAAATAAATTTGTAGAGAAAAATTCTAATTTAAATTTAAATTCAGAAAAAGTTGCAAACAAAAAAAATAATTTTTTATTTTTTTCTTTAATTTTTTTTATTTTTTTTTGGGTAATGTCTAGTTTTTACATTGTTAAAGAATCTGAGCAAAGTGTAGTTACAAATTTTGGGAGATTTACATATATTGCTAGACCTGGTTTAAATTGGAGTCCAAGATTTATTAGTAAAGTTTTTCCTATTAATATAAAAGAAGTAAAAGCTTTTTCTTCTACGAGATTAGTTTCTACTATAGATGAAAATATATTAAATATAAAAATGGATGTACAGTATAAAATTGTCAACCCTAAAAATTATTTATTCTCTGTTTCGTTTCCTGAAAATACTTTTAAACAGATTGCAAATAGCGTTGTATTCGATACAATTAGAAATTGTAACACTCATCAAATTTTATTTAAACAAAAAATATTAATATATAAAAAAATAAAAAATAAAATTAGAAAAATAATTAAAAATCATAAGTTAGGAATTAAAATATTAAATATAAATTTTCATACTGTTGAATCCTCTAATAAAATAAAAAATATTACATCAAAAGTATTTAAAGCAGATCAAGAAGCAGAAAAATACATTAGTCAAGCAAAAGAATATTTTATAAAAAAACAGTTTTATGCCAATATTAAAGAAAAAAAAATTTTGGAAGAAGCAAAAGAATATAAAAAAAATGTTCTTTCAAAAGCTAAAGGAGAAATAAATTATTTTTCTGAAATTTTTTCAATGTATAAAAAATCAAAAGAAATAACTAAACTTCATTTATATATGAAATCTATGGAAGAAATATTTGCTCATTCAAAAAAAATTTTTATAGATACAAAGAATAGTAATTTTTTACTATTATTAAATAATTTTTATTCTAATAATAATAATTTTTTTAAAAAAATAATTGAGAATGAAAAAAATAGATTGTTAAAAAATAAAATTTTTTCTTTAAATAAAGAAAAGAAAATAAAAAAAAATGGTAAAAATTTAAACATATTAAAAGATAATATATTAGAACAACGTAAAATGAATGCTTTACGAAAAAATATTTTTGAAAATTTAAGAGAAAAATAATGAGAATATATAAAATATTATTTTTTTTACTTTCTTTTTTTCTAATTTTTTTTTCTTTTTCTTTTTTTATTATACATGAAGGAGAAAAAGGAATAATTTTTAGATATGGAAAAATAATAAGAAACAACTTAAATAAACCAATAATTTATAAACCAGGATTGCATGTAATAATACCATTTTTAGAATCTATTCAAATTTTTGACTCTCGTATTCAAACTTTAAGTAACTATAAAAATTGTTTTTTTACTAAAGAAAAAAAGAAAATTTTAGTTACTTCTTTTATCAAATGGAAAATAAATAATTTTAGTAAATATTATTTATCTACAAGAAATGGAAATAAATTTCAGGCAGAATATTTCTTGAAAAAGAAAATTGAAGATAAATTATATTCTAAAATAAATTTGTTAAGTATCAAAAATATTAATTCTAGTTTACCCAGAGTATTAGGAGAACAACTTAATAAAAATACAGATAAAGATTTTTTTTCTACTTCTTTTTATGAATATGGAAAAAAAGATAGTAAACTAAATTTTTTTTTAAAAACAGAAAAAATAAATAAAAGTTTAAATCAGTTAGGAATAAAGATTGTTGGTATTTATATAAAAAAAATAGAATTTCCTAAAGATTCTTTAACTTTGGTGTATGACCTTTTTTTAAAAAAAGAACAGAGAATATTAATAGATAAACAACTAAAAGCAAAAAAAAAATCAAAGAAAATCAAATTACTAGCAAACTATTTATCAAATAATATTGTTGCTAATGCTAAAAAAAAGGCATTAATTATTAAAAAAGATGCCGAATTAAAATCAGAAAAATTATTTTCTAAAATTTTTGATCAAGATATTGATTTTTATGGTTTTATTTGTGGTTTAAAAGCCTATGAAAATAGTGTGAAAAACAATAAAAATGTTATAATTATTAATACAGAAAATAATTTTTTTAAAAATATACAAAATATTTTAAGTAAATTTAATAAATAAAATTTAAAAATTTTCTTAATACTAAAAATTTAAAGTACATAGTTTGTTTATAAAATAAATGTATTATACATGAGAGAATTTATGAATAAAACAATAGTAATTTTAGGAACACAATGGGGAGACGAAGGAAAAGGAAAAATCGTTGATTTTTTAACTAAAAACGCAGATTTTGTTGTTCGGTATCAGGGAGGAAATAATGCAGGACATACTTTAATAGTAAATGGAAAAAAAATAATATTACATCAAATACCTTCTGGTGTTATACACGACGATGTTATTTCTATTATAGGGAATGGAACAGTAATATCTCCTGTTGCGTTGATAAAAGAAATACACATGCTAGAAAAAAATAATATATTTCCTAAAGATAAAGTATATATTTCTCCTTTTGCTTCATTAATACTTAATTATCATATAGCTATGGATATAGCACGAGAAAAAAAATTAAATTCAGCAGCAATAGGAACAACAGGAAAAGGAATTGGTCCGGCTTATGAAGATAAAGTATCTCGTATGGGTATAAAAGTTTATGATTTAAATAATTTAAATTTATTAAAAATAAAAATTAAAAGAGCATTAAACTATTATAATTATCAATTAGTTAATTTTTATAAACAGAAACCAGTTGATTATAAAACTACCTTTAATGAATTAGCTGAATCAGCAGATTTGATGCTTTCAATGGTTAAAGATGTTCCAGAAATTCTTTATCAAGCTATAAGAAATAAAAATTCTGTAATATTTGAAGGAGCACAAGGGACATTATTAGATATAGATCATGGAACATATCCATATGTAACATCTTCAAATAGTACAGTTGGTGGGGTTTGTACAGGAACAGGAGTTGGACCTAAATCTTTAGATTATATTTTAGGAGTTAGTAAAGTTTATATGACTAGAGTCGGTTTAGGTCCATTTTTAACAGAAGTTTTTGATGAGACTGATAATTATTTCTTTTTAAAAGGAAATGAGTCTGGCTCAACTACAGGAAGAAGAAGAAGAACTGGTTGGTTAGATATTGTTTTATTAAAAAAAGCTATAAAAATAAATTCACTAACAGCGTTATGTTTGACTAAATTAGATGTTTTAGATGAATTAAAAGAAATTAAAATTTGTATAGATTATAAAATTTCTAATATTAATTCTTCTATTAAAAATAATAATACTCTTCTTTTTTTACCTAATACATTAGAAAATGTAATTCCTGTTTATGAAACTCTTCCTGGTTGGAACTCATCAACGGCAGGTTTGACAAATTTTGATTCCCTTCCTCTTTTAGCAAAAAAATATATTAATCGAATACAAGAATTAGTTAAAATTCCTATAGACATTATTTCTACAGGGCCTTCTCGAAATGAAACAATTGTTTTAAGGAATCCGTTTAAAATATAAAAGTTATAGTTTTTATAAAAATATATATTTAATAAGAGTAATTTTTTTTTAAAAATTATTCTTGTTAAGAAAAATACTTTTTTATTTAAAAAATAAATATTTTTATAACTATAAAATCTTAAGTATATATATTTTATATATAAATTTAATTTGAAAAATAAACAATGTTATTTAATTAAGGTTCAAATTAAAGATTTTTTTAAAAAAGTAATTTTATTAAATGGAAATACAATGATTAACAAAAAAAAAATTTTAAACTGGATTGTTTTTTATCAAAAAATAATTGATTTTAATAAATTATTATTTGTCTTAAACTTAAATATAAAATTGAAGAAAGAATTTTTAACTTCACCAATTACATTTATAAAAAACAATAATAAAGTATTTCTTTTTTTTTGTAAAAAAAAAAATTTAATAAGTTTATTAAAACCAATTAAAGGAGAAATAATAGGACATAAAGATGGATATGGATTTTTAAAAACTTCTTTGTTTGATAAAGATTTTTGGATTTCGCAACAACAAATGAATCCATATATACATGGAGATATTGTTCTAGTACGTTTAGTAAAAATTAGTTGGAGTAAAAATAATAAAATTAAAATAATAAAATTATTAAAACCTAATTATCAAAATATTATTGGAAAGTATTGTATAAGAAAAAATTCTGTTTTTGTACATCCATATAATAAAAAATTTAATTTTAAAATTTCCATTCCTTTAGAAAAAAAAAATAATAATTTATCCAATTCAATGGTATCAACTAAGTTGATTCAAAGACCTCAAAAAAATAAAAATGCTGTAGGTGAAGTAGTAGAAATATTGGGGCAAAATATAAATATTTTTTTGATTAAAAAGATAGTATTACAAACATATAACATACCTATTTTATGGTCTAAAAAATTAAAAAAAGAGTTATTTTTATTAGAAAAAAATGATTTATTAAAAAGAAATAATGATTATATAGATATGACACATTTGCCTCTAATTACAGTTGATGATGAAAATGCAAAAGATTTTGATGATGCTGTTTTTTGTAAAAAAAATAAAAATTCTGAATGGGTTTTATACGTGGCAATAGCAGATGTAAGTCATTACATTGAAGAAAATAGTGTTTTAGATAGGGAAGCATTAAACCGAGGAAATTCTATTTATTTTCCAACCAATGAAGTTATACCAATGCTTCCTGAAAAAATTTCTGAAGATCTATGTTCTTTGATTCCACACAAAAAAAAACTTGCTCTAATTTGTGAGGTAACAATAACTGAAAGTGGTAAGTTAATTAAGTATAAACACTATAAGGCTAAAATTAATTCTTTTGCAAGATTAACCTATACCGAATTGAATAGTATTTGGAATGGAAATAAAATTTTATCTAAGAAATATAATGATATTATTGAACATCTTTTAAATTTACTACTATTTTATAGTAGTTTAAAACGTTTAATATTATTTAAAAATAGTTTATTTTTAAATAGAGTAGAACCTAAATTTATTTTAGATAAATATTTAAAAATAAAAAAAGTTAATTTGTTTATAAGAAATAAAGCCCATAAATTAATTGAATTATGCATGTTAACAGCAAATGTTGTTTCGACATATTTTATCTTAAAAAATAAATCTAAAGCGTTATTTAGGGTTCATGAAAAACCCAGTAAAGAAAATATATTTCGGTTTAGAAAAATATTGCAATCACTAGGATTAAATATCATAAAAAATAATTCTCCTACATACAATGATTATTTAAATTTTTTAAAGGAAATTAGATTTCGTTCTGACAGAGAAGTTATTCAAATATTTTTTTTGCGTGCAATGAAGCAAGCAAAATATAGTTCTATTAATGCAGGACATTTTGGATTATCTTTACCAGGATATGTGCATTTTACTTCTCCTATCAGGAGGTATCCTGATTTGTTGATACATCGAATTATTAAAAATTTGATATCAAAAAAAAAATTTGTTTTTTTTAATAAAAATAATTTAGAAAATATCGCGAATCATTGCTCTATGACAGAAAGAAGAGCTGAACTTGCATCTAAGGAAGTATTAGAATGGATGAAATACGAATTTATAAAAAATAAAATGAAAAATACTTTTGTTGCTATTATATTTAATATTTTAAAGGATGAAATTATAGTTCGTTTAAAGAATTTATTCATTGATGGTTTTATAAAAATAAAAAAATTATCTACTGATAACTATATTTTTAATAATAAGAAAAAAGAAATAATAAGAAAACATACAAATAAAGTTTATAGTTTAGGTGGTAAATTATTGGTAAAAATATCAGCAATTCATTCAGAAGATAGACGAATTCAATTCGATATAGTATGATAATTACCGTTATATTTTATTTTTTTAAAAAAATAAATATGATTTTAAAAAATAGTTTTAAATTACAATTAATTTAAATAAATTATTAATAGCAATTATCAATAAGGATTGTTTAATGAGATATTATGAAGTTGTATTTATGATTCATCCTGATCATAGCGAAAAAGCTAAAAGCATTATTAATGATTACGTTATGTTAATTAAAAATAATAAAGGAAAAGTTCATCGATTAGAGGATTGGGGAAGAAAACAATTGGCATATACTGTAAATAAATTACAGAAAGCACATTATGTGTTAATGAATATAGAAGTAAAACCTAAAATTATTTCTAAAATTGAATCTAGTTTTAGATTTAGTGATTCAATCATACGTAATATAATTATATCTATCAAAGATATCATCACTACTCCATCTCCTATGATTAAATTACATGACGAAACAAAAGAAAAAAATGAAAATAATAGAAAAACAGGAATGTTATCTACTAATGCTTTAAAAAATAAAAAAATTATTTAGTTTTAAAAAAAATAAATTAAAGTTTATTTTAAGTATAATTAATTGTTTGGTTAAGGTATAATTTAAATCATTTTAAATAAAAAAATTTTTTTGGAGAAAAGTATGGCTCGTTATTTTCGTCGTCGAAAATTTTGTAGATTTACAGCAGAAGGGATTAAAGAAATTGATTATAAAGATGTTTCTTTATTAAAAAATTATATTACAGAAAGTGGAAAAATAGTTCCTAGTAGAATTACGGGTACTAAAGCAAAATATCAAAGAAAATTATCAAAAGCAATTAAAATAGCTAGATATCTAGCATTGTTACCGTACACTGATCATCATCAATAACAATTATAAAAAGTAGAAAGGACTTTTTTTCATGAAAGTTATTATTTTATCAAAATTAGATAATTTAGGAAACATTGGGGAAATTGTTAAAGTTAAACCAGGATATGCAAGAAATTTTTTAATTCCAAATGAAAAAGTAATATTAGCTACTAAAAAAAATATTAAAAAATTTCAGGTTTCTAAAATGGAGTTAAAAAATAAAATAGCTAAGAAGTTGGAATTAGCTAAATTAAGAGGACAAAAAGTACATAATCTTAAAACAATAACTATTTTTTGTAAAGTTAGTTCAGAAGGAAAAGTGTTTGGTTCTGTTACTGCTAGAGATATTTCAAATAAATTAATTTCTTTAGGAATTGACGTAAATAAAAAAGAAATTCAATTACCTAATAATTCCATTAAAACAATCGGAAAACATTTAGTAATTTTTAAGCCTCATAAAGAAATATCTATAAGTTTAAAAGTAAACGTTTTTTCACTTAAAGATTCTAAAAAAAGTAAATAAATATTTTTATATTTATTTAAAAATAAATTTTTTAAAACCAGAAAAATTTTGTTTGGAAAAAATATGCTTTCTAAAATTTCTAAAATATTAGTTTATTCTGGAGATGTTGTAATGAATTTTTATAATCAGAAAGAAAAAATTCTAACTGAGTATAAAAATGATCAATCTCCAGTTACAAATGTAGATATGCGAGTTAATGATTTATTATTACAACAATTAAAAAAAATAACACCAGAAATACCTTGTTTATCTGAAGAAACATTATTAAAGAATAATAATATCCAGGAAAATTGGGAAAAATATTGGTTAATTGATCCATTAGATGGAACTAAAGAATTTTTAAATAAAAAAAAAGAATTCACTATTAATGTAGCGTTAATCGAAAATAAAGTTCCAGTATTAGGAATGATTTATTTGCCTTTTAATAAAACTTTATATTGTGGTTATAAAAATATTTCCTGGAAAGAAAAAAATGGTTGTAAAAAAGTTATTAAGTCTAAACATATGGATGAAATTCAATTAAAAACAATTGTAGTAAGTAGATCACATCCTGATAAAGAGCTGAAAGAATATTTAAAAACTATAAAAAATTTTAAAATAAAAAAAGTAGGCTCTTCTTTAAAATTTTGTTTAATTGCAGAAGGAAAAGCTCAAATTTATCCTCGATTTGGAAGGACAGGTATTTGGGATACAGCAGCAGGTCATGCTATTTCACTTTTTTCTGGTGCTAAAGTTATGAAATGGAGTGGAAAAGAACTTCGATATTCATTAAAGAATAATTTTTTATATAATCCTGGATTTATAGTTTCTAGTTTACTTTTTTAAAAGAATATATTTTTAAAAAAAATATTTATTAACTAGTTAAATCATCTAAATAAATAAAGTTTATTTAATTTAAATTAGTAAGAGTTCAAATAAATTCATTATATACAAATAATCTTTTTTAAGGATTGTATTTTTTTTAATATATATAGTTAAAAATTTATAATTTTGAGTTAAATTTAAAAAAAAATTTTTATGAAAAAAATTAATATTGTCATATTAGATTCTAGAATTGGAAATATAATTCCTATTCCAAAATATGAAACAAAAGGTTCAGCAGGATTAGATTTAAGATCTTCTTTTAAAGAAAAAGTTGTTTTATTACCTAATAAAACTGTTTTATCTCCTACAGGAATAGCAATATATATTAAGGAAAGTACAACAACAGCAATTATTCTTCCTCGATCTGGATTGGGACATAAAAACGGTTTAGTATTAGGAAATTCTATTGGTTTATTAGATTCGGATTATCAGGGAGAATTAATGATTTCATTATGGAATAGAAGTAAAAAACCCTTTTCTATTATTCCTGGGATGAGAATAGCTCAATTAGTATTTTTACCGGTAATTAGAGTAGAATTTGAAATAGTAAATAAATTTGATAGTAGTACAAAACGAGGAAAAAAAGGGTTTGGTCATACTGGAAAAAAATAAAGTTTTATAAAATAAATTTTATAAAAAAATATTAGAGAAAATATAATGTATATATTTAATTTTTAATAAAAAATTTTTATTAAAAATATCGGAATAATATTCATATAAAAAGTATTTATTTTTTATTTAACTTTACTTAAAAAATATTAAATTTTATTATTTTTGCTAATTTAGTAGTTAATATCAATTTTTTATTAAAAAACTGATAATCGCTCTTATTGAATAATTTTTATATCTTCAGTATAAGAATTATTGGCCCTTGCTGGGTTTGAACCAGCGACCAAGCGATTATGAGTCGCGTGCTCTACCACTGAGCTAAAGGGCCATTTTTGTTTTGAATTTTTAACGTTTTTACAAGAAATAGTATAGTACAGTATTTATAATTGTTCAAAGTTTTTTTGAATGAATTTAAAAAATATTTTTGTATAATTTTTTTGACAAAAAAAAAAAATACTGCGATAATAAATTAATTCCTCTGTAGTTCAGTTGGTAGAACGGCGGACTGTTAATCCGTATGTCACTGGTTCGAGCCCAGTCGGAGGAGAAAAATATACTAATTATTATTTAATAAATAAAGTTAAAAGAAATACATTTTTAATTTTTAACAAAAAAATATGTATAAAAAAAAAAATTATCCAAGTTCTTTTTTATTTTATGATTACGAAACATTTGGGACAAATCCTGCATTAGATAAACCATGTCAATTTGCTTATATTCGAACAGATTTTAATCTAAATTATATATATGAATCAGAAACTTTTTATTGTTATCCTCCCATGGACTATCTTCCAGATCCAAATGCATTATTAGTGACTGGTATTACGCCAAAAGATACATATTTTCAAGGAATGAATGAATTTTATTTTTCTAAAAAAATTTTTGATATTTTTAATAAACCTAATACTTGTATAGTGGGTTTTAATAATATAGCTTTTGATGATGAAGTTACAAGAAACATATTTTATAGAAATTTATTAGATCCTTATGAATGGAGTTGGAAAAATGGAAATTCCAGATGGGACGTTATTAACGTTATGAGAACGTGTTGTGCATTGCGTCCCGAAGGAGTGATTTGGCCGAAAAATTCTGAAGGATTAAATGTTTTTAAATTATCTGATTTAACGAAAAGCAATCAAATTAAACATGAACATGCTCATCAAGCATTATCTGACGTTATGGCTACTTTTGAACTAACTAAATTAATAAAAAATAAAAAAAGAAAATTGTTTTCTTTTTTATTTAAAAACAGATTTAAAGAAAATTTAAAAAAAATAGTAAATATGAAAGAAAATATACCCATTGTTTATATTTCTAGTTTTTTTGGAGCTAAAGAGAATAATTTTAGTATAATAGTTCCTATCTTTTGGAATAAAAATAACTTAAATTCTTTTATTGCTATTAATTTAATGAGTGATATTAAAAAATTAATTTCTTTTGTTAAACAGAAAAATTTAGAAGAAAATAATTTACAAAATTTTTTTTCTCAAGGAATAGTTTCTATTTATGTAAATAAATGTCCTATTTTAATTCCTATTAATGTTTTATTGTCTACAGATATTATTAGATTAAAAATAGATTATAAATTATATATTAATAATTTAATTATATTAAAAAAAAATAATTTTTTAAAAGAAGAAATTGAAAAATTATTTTCAAAAATACAATTTTTTCCTTCTAAAAATGTTGATTTAAAAATTTATGATTCTTTTTTTAGTAACAAGGATAAATTTTTAATTAAAAAATATCGAAAAAATTTTTTTAAAATGCCTAATATTAATTATAATTTTTTTCAAGACCTTAGAATTAAAGAGATCATCTTTCGATGTAAAGCTAGAAATTTTCCGCATATGTTAACTAGCAATGAAAAAAATAAATGGAAATTATATTGC
Organism: Buchnera aphidicola (Mindarus japonicus); assembly: GCF_039393905.1. Taxonomy (NCBI): domain Bacteria; kingdom Pseudomonadati; phylum Pseudomonadota; class Gammaproteobacteria; order Enterobacterales; family Erwiniaceae; genus Buchnera; species Buchnera aphidicola. The sequence goes on along the minus strand of NZ_CP135030.1, from coordinate 498,375 downwards.
AATCAATTTTTTAAAGAAAAAAATATAAAGCTATATATAGAAAAAATAAATTATTTAATTAAATTAGAAAAAAAGAATCAAAAAAAAGTTTTTTTATTAAATAGTCTTTTACAACATACGAATAGTATAATTAAGTTTTTAATAGCTATGTAAATTAGAAAATAAATAATAAATTATTTTTTGTTTTTAAATAAGAAATTGATCATATAAGTTTCGATTTTTTTTCGATGATTTATGTCGAACATATTTAGTTTTTTTTCATTAATTATTTTAGTTTGTTGATTAATCCATTTTTCCCATGCACATTGGGAAATTTCATTGAAAATTTTTTTTCCTAATTTTCCTGGATATATTTGAGAGTTTTGTTTTTTTTTGTTTTGTTTATAGTAATAACAGAATATTTTTTTTGACATATAATTTCTTTTTTTTATTTTTAAGTTAATTTAAAAAATATTTTTTTAATATTTTTTCAACAGGTTTAGGAGTTCCTACATGTATTGGTTGTTCTGTATTATACCAAATATAATTTTGTGTATCCAATAAATCAAATTTTTTTGAAATAAAAAAAAATATTGGAAAAATTTTAATTTTAAAATGTGTAAAAGTATGGACAAAATTACTTTTTTTTTCTTTTTTTATTATTTTTATATTATTTTTTTCTATCCATTTTTCTATTTCTATTTCTGTTTTAAAAATTGGAAAAGAAAATAAATCTCCCCAAATTTTTTTAGAATTTATTTTTTTTAAAATTGTAAATATATTGAATTTAATAATTAAAAAAAAATATTTTTTTGGGTTAACAATTAATTTTTTTTTGATTTTTTTTTCAAAAAAACTATTATTTTTATATGAATAGCATTCTAATGATAGAGGACAAATATAACATTTTGGTTTTTTAGGTTTACATATAATGGATCCAATATCCATTAAACCTTGGTTAAATTGACGAGTATGATATAAGGGGGTGATTTTTTGTATTAAAAACCATAATTTTATTTCTATTTTTCTATTTGAAATCATTGAATTAAAATAGAAGTATCTAAGAAGAATTCGTTTAACATTTCCATCTAATATAGAAAAATTAAATCCAAAAGATAGAGATAAAATAGCGCCAGCAGTAGTTCTTCCTATTCCTGGTAATTTTATTATACTTGGAAAGTTATCTGGAAAAATTCCATTGTGTTGTTTTTTTATTAATTTAGCAGATCTATATAAATTTTTTGCTCGTGTATAGTATCCTAATCCACTCCAGAAATATAATATTTGATTCAAGTTAGCTGTAGCTAGTTTATTAACAGTCGGAAATGCTTTTATAAATTTTTTAAAATAAGGAATTACAGTTTTTACTTTAGTTTGTTGTAACATAATTTCTGAAATCCATATTCTATATGGAGTGCTTTTTTTTTGCCAAGGTAAATTTTTTCTTCCGTTTAAATGATACCAATTTAGTATTAATTGAGAAAATATCAACTTTTTTTCCTTATTCAGATTAATATATCTTTATGATAATTTAATTGAATTTAAAATTAAATATTTTTTTACACAAATAAAAAAATTTTGGTGAAATATGAAAAATAATCTATCTATAACAGAATATAGTGAAAAAAAAATTTTTTTACGAAAAATTCAAAGTTTTGTAATAAGAAGAGGAAGAACTACTAAATCTCAAATAAAAGCAATAAATAGTTTATGGCCTAAACTAGGTATAACATTTAAAAAAGAATTTTTAGATATGAAACAAATATTTTTTAATGATAATCCTATTGTGTTAGAAATTGGGTTTGGAACTGGCACATCTTTAGTTGAAATGGCAATACAAAATCCAGAAAAAAATTTTTTAGGAATAGAAGTATATGAATCAGGAATAGGAAAATGTTTAAATTATATTAATAAAAAAAATATAAAAAATATAAAAATTATTTTCTATGACGCAATTGAAGTTTTAATTAATATGATAAGAAAAAATACGTTATCAAAAATTCAAATTTTTTTTCCCGATCCTTGGGAAAAACAAAGACATAAAAAAAGAAGAATAGTTAATAAAAATTTTTGCAACATTATTTATGAAAAATTAATCAACAACGGAATTGTTCATATAACAACTGATATTAAAACATATGCTGAAGGAATTTTAGATATATTTAATAATTTTTCTGGATATATAAATCTATCAAAAAATAAAAAATATATCAAAAGATTAAAAAATAGACCTATAACAAAATTCGAAAGAAAAGGCATTGCTTTAGGAAATAATATTTTTGAATTGATGTTCAAATGTTTTAAATAATTATTTTTTATAATGTTTAATTATTATTAAACAAGTATTGTTTAATTAACAAAATTCTTCTAATAAATCATTTAGAAAATCTTTTCCTTTTTTTGTGGTTATCCAATAATTTGGATTATTTAACAAATATTTTTTCTTTATTGCTTTTTTGATGAACAAAGAAATATTTTTTTTACTTAATCCTGTTTTTTTGTAAAATTCTTTTTGATTAATAGGTTTTACTAGACGTAGTATATTCATAAAATATTCAAGAATAATATCTTTTTTAGAAAGTTTTTTTATTTTATAAATATACAAACCGTTCATAAAATCTAGTATTTTTTTTTGTTTATAAATTCTAATAATTTTTCCATCAGGTTGAGTAATTTTACTATGTGCGCCACAACCTATTCCTAAATAATCTCCAAATTCCCAATAATTTAAATTATGTAGACAAGGACTTTTTTTAAAGTACGAAGATATTTCATATTTTTTATATCCTGAAGATATAAGAATTTCCTCACCTTTTTCAAAAATTTTATTTATTGTGTTTTCACTAGGAAAATTATGTTTAATATGGAAAAAATTTGTATTTGGTTCTATCATTAATTGATACCAAGAAATATGTGATGGATTCAATGAAATTGCTTTTTTTAGGTCAAATAAAGCCATAGTTAAAGTTTGATTTGGTAAGCTATGCATTAAATCAAAATTTATGTGATCAAAATTAGCTAATTTAGCAATTTCTATAGAATTTTCAATATTTTTTATAGAGTAATTACGATTTAAATAAGTTAAACTATTTTTTTTAAAAGATTGTATTCCAATAGATAATCTGTTTATACCGGAATTTTTATATTCTAAAAATTTTTCACTTTCAAAAGTAGTTGGATTTGCTTCTATAGTAATTTCAGCATTTTTTATAACATTAACGATTTTTTTGATTTCTTTTATTAAAAAATTAATGCTTTTACCACTAAATAAACTGGGAGTACCTCCTCCTATAAAAATAGTATTTATTTTTCTATGATTTATTAATGCTGCATTTTTTTTTAAATCTTTCAAAAGATGATGTATATATTTTTTTTCCGGAAGTATTGTTTTTTTTCTTTTAAATGAATGAAAATCACAATAAGGACATTTTTTAATACACCATGGAATATGAATATATAAACTAATAAAAGGTAGTTTTTTCATTTTGATAATATTTAAATTTATATTTATACAAATTTTTTATTAGGAATTTTTTTTAAAATATTAACTTAACTGAATTCAGTTAAGTTATAAAAAAATGTTTTAATTCAACAGTTTTAAATTATTTTTTTATATAAAAACATAATAAAAAAGTAAATTAAATAAAAAACTATTTTTTTTTAATACTTTTCAAGGAAAAATACCAACTTTCTAAAATTAAAGCAGCTGATAAAGAATCAATCTTCCCTTTTTTTAGGGCTTTAAATCCTCCATTATTAAATAAATAATTTTTAGCCTCTACAGTAGTAAGATATTCATTATGTAATTTTATTTTTAATTGAAATTTTTCCTTCAGATTTTCAGCAAATTTTTTTATTTTTTTATTTATATTTTGTTTTTTTTTATTTTTATATACAGGCAGACCAACAACAATTATATTAGGTTTCCAATAATTAATTAATTCATTAATAGAAATCCAATTTGGACGATTTTTAATACATTTTAAGTGTTTTAAAACTTTTATTGTAGAAAACGATGTTTCTCCAACAGCAACTCCTATAATTTTAGTGCCAAAATCAAAAGATAGTACTATCAATCGAATAATTATCCTTATTTTAAAAATTAATATTAACATATAATTTTTTAAATTTGATATTTGATATAAATGAAAGTAGAAAAATTAAAAATTTATATTTATAAAAATAATTGGTTAATTTTGATCTACTATTTTATTTTCAATAAAAAAGAATAATTTTTTAGTAATAGAAATATTAGAAAAATGTTCAATCTGACAGATTCCAGTTGGGCTAGTAATGTTTACTTCAATTAGTTTATTACCAATAACATCTAATCCAACAAATATTATTTCTTTTTTCTTTAAAAAAGGTAATACTTGATTAGCAATCATATAATCTTGAGAGCTTAATTTGTTTACTATTCCGATACCTCCAACTGCTAGATTTGCTCTATTTTCCCCTTCTTGAGGTATTCGTGTAAGGCAAAATGGAACAATATAATTATCTATTATCAGTATCCTTTTATCTCCATGTTTGATATCTGAAACATATTCTTGAGATAAACAAAATTTTTTTCCATTATTAGTCATAGTTTCTAAAATAACTTGTTTATTTTCATCGTTATATTTTATTCTAAAAATAGACTTTCCTCCCATTGCATCTAATGGTTTAATGATTATATCTTTATATTTGTGTAAAAATTTTTTTATTTCAGAAATTTTTTTACTCATTAAAGTTTTTGGTATGATTTCAGGAAAATTAGTGGCTAATAATTTTTCATTATAATTTCGGAGGCTAGTAGGATTATTGATAATAAGTACATTTTCTTTTTTTAATTTATCTAGTAAATAGGTTAAATAAATAAATTCTATGTTTACAGGAGGATCTTTTCTTACTAAAATAACGTTTAGTGTTGATAACAAAGTTATTTTTTTATTAGAAAAAGAGAACCATTTTTTTTGATTATTAATAACTGTTAAATATTTTGTTTTTCCATAAATTTTATTTTTTTTTAGAAAAATATCTTTTGATTCCATATAGTAAATAATATAATTTCTTTCTTGAGCTGTTAATAACATTGCAAAAGTAGAGTCTTTTTTAATATTAATTAAAGAAATTGGATCCATAATTATTCCAAGATGAATTTTCATAATTTTACCCTAATATTTTTATGATTTTAATTTAATAAAGTAAAAATGTATATTTTATGGAAATAAATTAAAAATAATTATTTCCATAAAGTATAAATTTTATGTTTTTAAATTTTTTTTTTAAAAAAAGCATTAGCAAATAATCATTTATAATGCTGATTAGCATAATTATCAAATCTAGACCAATTTCCGTTAAATGTTAATTTAACAGTTCCAATTGGACCATTTCTTTGTTTTCCAATAATAATTTCAGCAATTCCTTTTAAATCGCTATTCTGATGATAAATTTCATCTCTATAAATAAACATAATTAAATCAGCATCTTGTTCTAGAGAGCCGGATTCTCTTAAGTCCGAATTTAAAGGACGTTTATCAGCTCTTTGTTCTAAAGAACGATTTAATTGAGATAAAGCAATAATAGGAATTTTTAATTCTTTTGCTAAAGCTTTTAAACTTCTTGATACTTCTGCAATTTCTAAAGTTCTATTTTCTGACAAAGATGGTACACGCATAAGTTGGAGATAATCTATCATGATTAAGCTTAATCCATTGTTTTCTCTATAAACTCTTCTTGCTCTAGATCTAATATCTGTAGGAGTTAAAGCAGAGGAGTCATCAATATAAATATTCTTTTTTTTTAATAATATATTAATAGTTCCATAAATTCTTGACCAATCTTCATCACTTAACTGCCCAGTCCTAATATTTGTTTGATTTACTCTAGATAAAGAAGATAGCATTCGTATCATAATTTGTTCTCCCGGCATTTCTAGACTAAATATTAAAACAGGTTTTTCATATATCATTGCTGCATTTTCACAAATATTCATAGCAAAAGTAGTTTTTCCCATAGATGGTCTAGCCGCTATAATAATAAATTCAGAGTTTTGTAGACCAGAAGTTTTTTTATTAAGATCTGAATATCCTGTATTTAATCCAGTTATACCATCTTGCGGAGTATTAAATAGTTTTTCTATTTTTGTAACTGTAATGTCTAAAATTTCTTCAATATTTTTAGGACCTGAATAATTTTTGTTTCTATTTTCTGAAATTTTAAATACGCTAGATTCAGCATAATCCAATAGTTCTTCACTTTTTTTTCCTTTAGGGTTATATCCAGCATTTGCAATTTTATTAGCAACTAATATTATATCTCTAATAACTGCTCTTTCTTTAATTATATCTGCATAGGCAGAAATATTAGCTGTACTAGGAGTATTTTTAGATAATTCAGCAAGATAGGAAAATCTTCCAGCATTATCTAATATTCCTTTTTGTTCTAAGGATTCAGATAAAGTAATTAGATCAATAGGATGACCATGATTAAACAAGTGTTGCATTTCTAAAAAAATTATTCTATGTGCTTGACTAAAAAAATCATTAACAACGATTTTATCAGAAATAATATCCCACAATTCGTTATCTAACATTAAGCCTCCTAAAACTGATTGTTCAGCTTCTAGAGAATGAGGTGGAATTTTTAAAAATTCTTCTTTCGTTTGTAATTTTTGATAAAATTTATTTTTAATCATATTTAGTACAATACCAAAATTTAATTTTGTAGTTAATAGTTTTTTTTTAAAAAAAATACATTTTTTTATTTAAAAAATTGATTTTTTTATTTTTATAAAAATTTCATTTATAAAAAATTTTATTTTATGAGCAGAAAATATTAATGATTTAAAAGTTGTTAGAAAACAAATTTATTTAAAAGATTTTTTATTAAAAACCTAATTATATTTTTAAAAAAATACTTATATCAAATAATTTTCTTAATTAATTTTTTTTTGTTTATAAACATTGATCAAATAAATAAATTTAGATATTTTTTTTTATTAAGTTATAAATTTTAAAGCGTTATCTAAAACTTTTAAATCGGAATTATGCTTAATAGCGTTTTTATTTAAATATTTTTTCCATAAAGAAGATCCCTTTTTTCCATAAAATGCATTCAAAAAATGTCTAGTTATATGATGTAATGGTGTTCCAAGAGAAAGTTCTTTTTTAATATAAGGATACATTTCTTCTATTATATTTAACATTTTAATAGGTTTGTAATTTTCATTAAAAATTAAATTGTCTACATTTTGTAAAATAGATGGATTATTATATATTGCTCTACCTAACATTACACCATCTGTTTTGTTTAAATGTTGTTTAGCTGAATTAATTGATTTAATATTTCCATTAATAACAAATTTTAAATCTGGAAAATCATGTTTTAATTTATATACGAATTCGTAATTTATCTTAGGAATTCGAAGATTTTTTTTTGTACTTATATTAAACAATATTGCTTTTCTAGCATGAATTATGAAAGTATTACAAATATTATTTTTAGAAATTTCATATATAAAATTACTAAGAAAATTGTAGTCATCTTGGTTATCTATTCCAATTCTTGTTTTAATTGTAATAGGAATGGGAACATATTCAGCAATGGAATGGATAATATGGTTTACTGTATTCGTTTCGTTCATTAATGAAACGCCAAAACAGGCCTGATTAACTTTAGTTGAAGGACAGCCAACGTTTAAGTTAATTTCATTAAATCCTTTTAAATAAGCTAATTTAGCGCATTTTGCTATTTTTTTTGGAATCCTCCCAGCTAGTTGAATAGAAGTGGGATTTTCAATTTGAGAATTATAAAGCATTTTTTTTTCTATTTTTTTAAAAGAATCATTAGCAACTATCATTTCTGTATATAAAAGTGCTCTTTTTGTTAGTTTTCTAAAAAAATAACGGCAATGTTTGTTAGTATAATTAAGCATTGGAGCTACAGAAAATTTATGATAACAATTTTTTGTTAAAATTTTCATTTTTATTTTTACACTTATTAACGTTAGAAAAACAACCAAGTAATTTTCTTTAAAATATATTATATATGATATATATATTTTTATAGAAAAATAATGAATTTTTATTTATATATATGTATAAAATATTAGTAAATAAGTTTTAAAAAGTTAAAGATTTAAAAAAAACTAACTTACTAATTTTAGTAGCAATAATAGTGTATATTATTATAAGCAATTAAATTAATATAATTAAATTATACATTTGAGGATTATAAATAATGGCAAGTAGAGGTATTAATAAAGTAATATTAATAGGAAATTTAGGTCAAGATCCAGAAGTAAGATACATGCCAAATGGAACAGCAGTATCTAATATAACTTTAGCTACATCGGATGTTTGGAAAGATAAAAATACCGGAGAAAATAAAGAAAAAACAGAATGGCATAGAGTTGTTTTATTTGGAAAATTAGCAGAAATTGCTGGAGAATATTTACGTAAAGGTTCTCAAATATATATAGAAGGTTCATTACAAACAAGAAAATGGCAAGATAAAAATAGTATAGAACGATATACAACTGAGGTTGTTGTTAACATAGGTGGAACAATGCAAATGTTAGGTAATAGACATTCGCATTCAAATAATATAAAAGATGAAAATCACATTTCTTCGGATTCAAAATCATTATCTTTTAGTAAGAAATCTACTAAAAATAATTTAAATAATAAAAGTAAATTATCCACAGTAAATACTATATCTGATATTGACTTCGATGATGAAGATATTCCGTTTTAGAAAGTTTGTATTTAGATAGTTTAAATAAATGTTTTATTTATATAAACTATCTAAAAAATATTTTTTTACGCTTTTTTTAAAATAAGTAGGATTACAATAACTTTTTTAATTTAACGATTTTTGAAATAGCATAATTATTTTACAAAAATATTGTAAATGAGTTAAAAAGGGAGCATGAGCAGCTTTTTCAATAATAATAGACTTTGATTGAGAACAGAGTGAATCTACTATATTCGAAATTTTTTTAGGTACCATAGTATCTAATGAACCATATATTCTAAGTAAAGGAACTTTGAACTCTATCATTTTTTTTCTTAAATCTATAGAACATAGAACATTTAATCCTTCTTTTAGAGCTAATTTAGAAGGAATTAGTGAAGATAACATAATTTTTTCAAGTTTTTTTAAATAAATTAAATTTATATTTTTTTTATTAATATAAATTTGTTGTTGAAAAAAATCTTTCACACAAAACTTATAATTTTCTTTTAATAGAGAAGATAATTTTAACAGTTGACTAAATTTTATCCCAGGCCAGTTTTTTTCTTCTAAAAAATAAGGAGTAGAAGAAACATTAATAACTGACAAAATTCTTTCAGGATAAATTAAAGCTAGTTTATTAACTATAATTCCCCCCAAAGACCAACCTATCCAAATTGCCTTAGGAGGCATATAAATAGAAATTAACTCAATTAATTGATCAAATTTTAATACAGGAAAAAAATAATTTTTCCCAAACCCAGGTAAATCTAAAACATAAATTTTAAAATATTTTTTTAGTTTTTTAATAAGATAAAACCAAATTTTTGAGTCAAATCCATATCCGTGAACTAAAACTAAATTTTGTAATCCAGTTCCAATACTATATAAGTAAAATTTTTTCATAATTTCATTGTTATTAAATAATTTAATTGATTAATGATATAAAATAAAAGATGTACTTGTTTAGTAGAAATATATAAGTAATAATAATTAATAATTTTAACTAGTTTAATTTTTATATAAAAAATGATCAACATTTCAAAATCGGCTCAAGATTATTTTGTTAATCTTTTATCAAAAGAAAAAAAAAATACAAATATTCGAATATTTTTAAAAAATCCAGGAACTAAATCCGCGGAATGTGGTTTAACCTATTGCTTCGAAAACGATATATCTTCTTTAGATAAAAAGATCAAATATTCAAATTTTAATATTTATATTAATAGTTCTATATTTTTATATTTTAAAGATGCAACAATAGATATTGTAAAAGAAAATGAAAATTCTCGATTAGTTTTAAATGCTCCGTATGTTAGAAAATCATTATTCAATCGTTCGGCATCATTAAAAGATAAAATAATTGTTTTTTTAAATGAAAAAATTAATCCAAAACTTAATTTGCATGGAGGTTCAATTTCTTTAGTAGATATTACAGAAGAAAAACATGCTGTATTAGAGTTTAAAGGAGGTTGTAATGGATGTTCAATGGCACATATAACATTAAAATCAGGAGTTGAAAAAGAATTATTAAAACATTTTCCTGAACTTAAAAAAGTTATAGATGTAACAGAACATAAAAAAGGAAAACATTCATTTTATTAATTTTTTTTAAAAATAAAAAATATTATTTTTTTTCAAGAGTTAATTCTCCACAAAGATTAGATTTCATAATTTTTTTAATTGCTTTTGTAGATTTATAACAACTAAATAAAAAATGTAACTTAGTTAATGCTGCTTCTATTGTTAAGTCATAACCACTAATTACGCCTACATTAGAAAGAGCATTTCCAGTTGCATAACCAGACATATTTACTGTTCCAGATATACATTGTGTTAGATTAACTAAAATAATGTTTCGTTTGGAGGCAGAATGTAATTCATTTAAAAAATTTTTATTTTGAGGAGCATTTCCAATACCATAAGAGCATAATATTAATGCCTTTAATGGTTGAAAAATAAAATTATGAATTATTTTTTCTGAAATACCAGGATAAATAGTAATAATTCCAATTGGTTGAGGAGTAATAGAATTCAACTTAAGTTTTTGATTAAATTTTTTTTTTGAAACTTTATAATTACAAGAAATATTAATTCCTACTTTTAATAAGCAAGGAAAATTAGGAGAAGTAAAAGCATTAAATCCATTAGCATTAGATTTTGTAGAACGATTACCTCTAAACAATTTATGATTAAAAAATAATGTAACTTCATTAATTGGATAGTTTGCAGCAATTAATAAAGCATTTAACAAATTTTGTCTACCATCTGATCGAATTTCTGAAAGAGGAATTTGAGAACCAGTAATAATAATAGGTTTTTCTAAATTTTGAAGCATAAATGAAAGAGCTGAAGCAGTATATGCCATTGTATCAGTTCCATGTAAAATAATAAAACCATCGTATTTTTTATAATTTTTGTAAATATCATTAGCAATAATATTCCATTCGTTAGGAGTCATATTAGAAGAGTCAATTAATGGTTTGTATTCATTTATTCTAAAAAAAGGAATTTCTTTTTTTTGAAAATCTGGAATTTTCATTATTTTTTTTTGAAGATATCCAGATACAGGTATATAACCGAAATTAGATTTTTTCATTCCAATTGTCCCACCCGTATAAGCAATATATATATTTTTTCTTTTCATTTTTTTACTCTTTTTAGAATAATTTAAAATTGGTTAATGAACATGAATTAATTAATTTTATTAATAAAAAAATATTTTTTTACTAAACTTTCTTATTTTAAGAATAATTTTTATTAATAAAAAACTTATTTTTGAATTAATACATTTTAATTAACTTAATTATTTAATAATTTTTTTGTATCTATAAAAATTTTAAATATGTTAAAATCATTTAGTGTAGTTAAATATATTTAATTATTAATTTAAGTAGTATAAGCATACAGAATAATATATATAGTAATAAAGAAAGTGTATATTAAAAATACAATGAAAAAAATATTTTTTAAAAAAATTGGAAGAAAGTATGAAACGAGTATTTATTCTGGTATTAGATTCTTTAGGAATAGGGTCAAGTTTAGATGCGAAAAATTTTGGAGATAAAGGTGCTAATACTTTAGGTCATATTGCAGAACAATGTTTTTTAAATAAAGCTAACAAAGAAAGGGTTGGAACTTTAAAAATACCTAATTTAACTAAGTTAGGAATAGCTGAAGCAGCTTATCATTCTATGGGTAGATTTCCTTTAGGATTAAATAAAATAACGGATATTGTAGGAAGTTATGCTTATGCAAGTCAAATTTCTTCAGGAAAAGATACTATTTCTGGACATTGGGAAATTTCAGGTCTACCTGTTTTATTCAATTGGGATTATTTTAAAAAAAAAACTAATAGTATTCCAATAAATTTAATAAAAAGAATTGTTGTAGACGCAAATATTTCTGGATTAATTGGTAATTGTCATGCTTCTGGAGTAGATATTTTAAATATTTATGGAGAAGAACATATTAATACTAAACAACCAATAATATATACATCTGCAGATTCTGTATTACAAGTAGCATGTCACGAAATTTTTTTTGGATTAGAAAAATTATACAATTTATGTTTAATAATACAAAAAATTTTGAATGATAATAAATATAAAGTTGCAAGAGTTATAGCTAGACCATTTATTGGAGAAAAAAAAGGATATTTTTTTAGAACAAATAACAGAAAAGATTTTTCGGTAAAACCAATTGGTGATACTGTAATGCTTAAATTAATAAAGGAAAAGTTAGGAAAAGTTGTTTCAATTGGAAAAATAAATGATATATTTTCAAATGTAGGAATAACTTCTTCAATAAAAGCATACGGATTAATTAATCTATTTAATGCAACCATTAAAGAAATAAAAAATGCAAAAGATAATACAATAGTTTTTGTAAATTTTATAGATTTTGATTCTCTTTGGGGGCATAGAAGAGATGTTTCTGGTTATGCAAAAGGTTTAGAATTATTTGACCAAAATTTACCGAGAATATTAAAAATAATTACTAATAAAGACCTTTTAATTATTACAGCAGATCATGGTTGTGATCCTACTTGGAAAGGAAATGATCATACTAGAGAAAATGTGCCTATTCTTTTATATAGAAAAAATAAAAAATCTATTTTTTTAGGACATAGAAAAACATTTTCAGATATTTCTCAAACAATAGCTCATTTTTTTTCACTTTCTAAAATGATGTATGGAAAAAGTATGTTATAAAACAACCTAATTTAAAAAATTAAAAGATAGCAAATCACTTGTAGAGACTATTTATTTATGATTACTCCTCATATTAATTCTAAAAAAAATGATTTTTCTGATTTAGTGCTTATTTCTGGAGATCCATTAAGAGTACAATATATAGCTAAAAATTATTTAGTAAATGTTTTTCAAATTAATACAGTTCGTTCTATGGTAGGCTATACTGGAAAATATAAAGGCAGAATCATATCTCTCATGTCGCATGGAATAGGAATGCCTTCTTGCTGTTTATATGTAAGTGAATTAATTAAATTTTATAAAGTAAAAAAAATAATTCGTCTAGGAAGTTGTGGATCAGTTAGAGAAGATATACAACTAAATGATTTAATTATTTCTACAGGTGCGTGCACGGATTCGAAAATTAATAGAATAAGATTTTTAGGACATGATTTTTCTGCTATACCCGATTTTAATATGGTTTACAAATTAGTAGTATCTGCTAAAAACAACAAAACCCTTATTAAAGTTGGAAATTTTTTTAGTACTGATTCGTTTTATTTTCCTCAAAAAAAGAAATATATTTCTTTGCTAAAAAAATATAGTATTTCTGGAATTGATATGGAAACAGCTGGATTATATAGTATATCGGCTGAGTTAAATGCTAAATCAGTATCTATTTGTACAGTTTCAGATAATATTATTACAGGCGAAAGATTAACAATTGAAGAAAGAGAAGCAAGTTTTAATAAAATGATTCATATTGCTTTAGAATCTGTATTTATAAAAGGAATTGTTAATTAGTTTTTGTAATCAATATTATTTTTAAAAAAAGTAAATAAATTTAAATTAAATTTATTTTGGTGAAGAAGGGATTCGAACCCTTGATACGTTTCCGTATACACACTTTCCAGGCGTGCTCCTTAAGCCTCTCGGACACTTCACCATTTTAAAAAAAATAATATCTTTTTATTAAATAAATATTTAAAAATAAGTGCATTATTCTGTAAAAAAATATCTAGATTTAATTATTTTAGAATTTTTTATAAAACATTCTTGTATATTTTTTGTAAGACGTTTAAAGTAATCAAAATATTTTTTTTAATACCTTATTATTTAAGTATTATAAACAATAACAAAAGTTAATCAATATTTAGATAAATTTTTTATAAATAAAAAAAATGTTTTTTATACTGATAAATTTTTTATTATTAATTTAGAGTTATTTATTTAATAGATTTAAATTCTATTTATATTGCTTCCAGCAATTAAAGTATTTATGCTGGGTTATATTAACAAATATTTTAGTAAAATAAAAAAATGGCAGAAAAACGAAATATTTTCTTAATTGGTCCAATGGGAGCAGGAAAGAGCACTATTGGCAGACAATTAGCTCAACAACTTCATATGGATTTTTATGATTCTGATCAAGAAATTGAAAAAAGAACAGGAGCAGATATTAATTGGGTTTTTGATGTAGAAGGAGAAACAGGATTTCGAAATAGAGAAAAAAAAATAATTAATGAATTAACTATGAAACAAGGGATAGTATTAGCTACGGGAGGAGGTTCTATAATTGTAAAAGAGACTAGAAATCAACTTTCATCAAGGGGTATAGTAATATATTTAAAAACTACAATTGAAAAGCAATTAATGCGAACTAATAGAGACAAAAAAAGACCATTATTAAAAAAAAATGCAATTTCTAATAAAGTAATTTTACAAGAATTGGCTAATTATAGAAATCCATTGTATGAAGAAATTGCAGATATTACTGTTTGTACAGACGAACAGAGTGCAAAAGTTGTTTCGCATCAAATTATAGATTTACTAGACAAAAAATAAAATTAAAATTAAATAAATTCAGTAAAATTTATAATGAGGTTTATCAAATAATGGAGAAATTACAGGTTAATCTTGGCAGTAGAAGTTACCCAATTACTATTGGTTCTAAAGTGTTAGAATTAGATAATATTTTTTGGCCTTTAAATCCAGGTGATCATGCTATGTTAGTAACCAATAAAACGTTAGCAAACATTTGGAAAGATAAAGTATTTTATCAATTAAGACAGGCAGGCATTAAATTAGACCAAGTAATTTTATCTGACGGCGAACAGTATAAAACATTAAATGAAATGGAATTAATTATTTCAGCATTATTAGAAAAATCTCATAATAGAGATACAACATTGATTGCTTTAGGTGGTGGAGTGATTGGAGATCTTACTGGTTTTGCAGCAGCTATTTATCAAAGAGGCGTTAAATTTATCCAGATTCCTACAACTTTACTATCTCAGGTAGATTCCTCTGTTGGAGGAAAAACAGGAGTTAATCATATTTTAGGAAAAAATATGATAGGTGCTTTTTGGCAGCCTTCTTCTGTTATTGTTGATATTGATTGTTTATCAACATTACCAACTAGTGAAATGATTTCAGGAATAGCCGAAGTTATTAAATATGCAATTGCTTTCGATGAAAAATTTTTTATTTGGTTAGAAAAAAATATTCATTTAGTTTTATCCTTACATGAACCAGAAATTTCTTATTGTATCTCCAAATGTTGTCAATTAAAATCATATGTTATTTCCATTGATGAAAGAGAAAATAATGTTCGTGCTCTTTTAAATTTAGGACATACTTTTGGACATGCTATTGAAGCGCATTTAGGTTATGGAAGTTGGTTGCATGGAGAAGCTGTTTCAGTTGGTATTGTCATTGCGGCAAGAGTAGCTCAATTATTAGAAAAAATAAATAAAATAGAAGTTAATCGAATTATTAATTTGTTAAAAAAAGCTGGTTTACCAACAAAAGCACCAAAAAATATGACTGCTCATGCTTATCTTCCTTATATTATAAAAGATAAGAAAGTACTTTCAGGATTAATACGTTTTATTTTACCAGTTAAAATTGGACAAGTTAAAATTTTTACTAATGTAGATAAAAATGTTCTTTTATCAGCTATTAGAAATAGTCAATAATTATTATTAAATAATGTTAATAAATATTTTTATTAAATTTTGGTTAGTTATTTTTTTTAAATATAATGTTATTATAAATTAATAATTATAAAAGTTAACTAAAATTAAAATTTTGATAATAAAATTATTAAATAAAAAAAATTATAGATAAAAATATGTTTTAGTAACTTTTTAAATTTTTTAAAAAATTTCTTAAACTAAGTTCTTTAATAAAGAGATAATTTTTATTTAAAAAAATAAAATTACTACAAATTATTATTTAATAAAATAAGCAAATGTATAAAAAATATTTTTTTAAAATTAATAAATATATTTTACAAAAATTTAAATGTAAAAAAAATAATATTTAAGCAATTAAATATAGGAATTAAAAATGAAAAGTTTTCTTTTAGCACCCTCTATTTTATCAGCTGATTTTTCAAAATTAGGAGAAGATATTCAAAAATCAATTGATGCTGGAGGAGATATGATACATTTTGATGTTATGGATAATCACTATGTAGATAATTTAACTATTGGTCCAATGGTTTTAAAATCATTACGAGACTATAAAATTTCTACTACAATTGATGTTCATTTAATGACAAATCCTGTCGATTCTTTAATTCCGAAATTTGCAAAATCTGGAGCCGATTTCATAACTGTGCATCCTGAAACAACAAATCATATAGATAGAACTTTACGAATGATTAAGGATCATGGATGCAAAGCAGGATTAGGTTTGAATCCTGGTACTCCTATTAATTATCTTGATTATGTTATAGATCAGTTAGATATGATAACTGTAATGTCAGTAAATCCTGGATTTGGAGGACAAGCATTTATACCAGAAAGTATAAATAAAATTAGAGAAGTTAGAAAAAGAATTAACGAAAGTTCGAGTAATATTTTATTACAGGTAGATGGTGGAATTAATATAAAAAATATTTCAGATATAGCATTGGCTGGCGCTAATGTTTTCGTTATTGGCTCAACTTTATTTCATTCCTCAAATTATAAAATTGTTATTAACAAATTAAGACAGGAATTAGAAAAAGTACATTTTAATTTGATTCATTAATCATTTTAAAATTTTTAAAAAAAATATTTATTTTTAGAATTTTTTGATGGTTAGAATTTATTTTAAAGAATTTTTTATTTAATTGAAATTTTTGGAAAATAAATGAGCAATTTTAAATCTATTGTATTTAGTGCAATGCAACCTTCTGGTTCTTTTACTTTAGGAAATTATTTAGGTTCTCTTAAATATTGGTCTGAAATGCAAAATAAATTTCAATGTTTTTTTTGTATAGCTGATTTACATGCTATTACTACATTAAATATTAATAGTAATTTAAAGAAAAATACATTAGATGCAGTAGCATTATATCTAGCTTGTGGAATAGATCCTGAAAAAAGTATTATTTTTGTACAATCTCATGTTTTAGAGCATACAGCACTATATTGGTTTCTAAATTGTCGTTCAAATTATAGTGAATTAAAACGTATGACACAATTTAAAACAAAACAAAAAAATAACTCTTCCTTTTCCACTGCTGGTTTATTAAACTACCCTATCTTAATGGCTGCAGATATATTATTATATCAATCTAAAAAAGTTATAGTTGGAGACGATCAAAAACAACATTTAGAGCTAACAAGAAATTTAGCAAAAAAAATTAATAATTTACAAAAAAATACGTTTGTAGTTCCAGAAATAGTAATTCCAAAATATAGCAAAAAAATAATGTCGTTATGTAATCCTACTCAAAAAATGTCTAAATCTGATAAGAATCATAATGGTACAATTTTTTTATTAGATGAAAAAAAAATTATTGTTAAAAAAATAAAAAAAGCTATAACTGATTCAGATATAAATTGTAAAATACGTTATGATTTAAAAGAAAAACCAGGAATATCTAATTTTTTAAATATTTTATCTAGTATCAGAGAAGTTTCAATATTTTCATTAGAAAAAGAGTTTTCTGAAAAAAAGTATAATGATTTAAAGGAAACATTAATTAATGAAATTACTATAGTAATTGAAAAAATTAAAAAAAATTTTTATTTTTTTAGAAAAAATGAATTATTTTTAAAAAAAGTTATCAATGATGGTGCTAAGAAAGCTAACTTTTTCGCAAAAAAAACAATGAAAAAAATTTATGATTTATTTACTGTATTAAAATATTAATAATAATAAATATTATTTAAAATTTTTTTATTATTTAGGCATTATATGTTTTCTGTGATTAGTAAAAAAACCTAAAATTATAGAAAGAAAGAAAACTGTTATATATAAAAAATTTGAAGTGATTAAAGCAGAAATTAATCCTTTTTTTAAAATAATCGGTTTTGTGATTATAAAGGTTAATAAAGTTCCGATGGTTCCTGAGGTTAAAACGAAACTTATTTGTTTAGGAGAAGGCTTTTTTGTTTGTAAAGAAGATAATGTTATTATTATAGTATAAATAGCACTTGAGAAAAAACCTAAAACAATAATTATTAATGATAATAATTTCATGTTAGTTGTAATAATAAATAAAAACATAATAAAACTTGAAATACCTGTTAATACGACTAAAATTTTTTGTAAATCAAAAAATTTTAGTATGAAACTAAATATCCACATTCCTATCATATAAGACATCCAAAAAAAGCTTACTAATTTTCCGGCTTCTTTTATATTGAATTTTAATGATCTAATAGCATATTCTGGAATCCAAGAAATAAAACTTAATTGCCCTAGAATATATAATAATGCTGTGATTGATAATATCGCAGTATTAGTAAAAGATCCTTTTTCTATTTTTATTTTTTTTTCTTTAATATTTTTTGTTAAAATTGGAAATTTTGCATTAATCGCTAGTAAAAAAATTATTATATATATAATAAAAATTAAGATGTATATCCAATACCAGGTTAAATGAAGATTAAATACTTTAGTTATAATAAAAGGAAAAATCATTCCTGACATACTAAAAAAAGAATCAGTTAATAGTAAAAATTTTCCTCTTTCATTGCCTTTGTATAACATAGTTATCAAAAAAGTGCCTATTGACATTGTAATACCGCTAACCAATCCAAACATAAAAATACTAATACTAAAAATTATTAAATTTAAACTTTTTATTAATCCAAGAATTGTTAACAACATTAATAAAAATCCTAAAATAAGTTGTTTTTTAATTGAAATAAACTCAATTATCCATGCGTTTAAAAAAATAGAGATTAAAATTCCAGCATTTAAAAATGTAAATATACTACTCATGTCGGTGATAGGAAGGTTGAAATATTTTGATATTTTTCCTAATATCATTCCGGTTGTTACAATTAGAGCACCGGTTATAGAATACGAAAAAAAACTAATTATTGTAAGTATTATTTTATTTTTCATTTATAAATTTTTTCCTTTTTTTTATTTTTTTAAATTCTTTATATAAGTTAAAAAAAAATTTATAAGTAACTTTTGTTTAAATATTTTTCATTAACGAAATATATTTTTTAATATATTATATTTACAATAAAAAATTAATTATTAATTAATATTTTCTTAAATATTATCTATTTAAATAAAAATGTTGTTTTATTTCTAAATAGGATTAGTTTAAATAAACTTGATAAAAGATTTAATTAATATTTTTTTTTTAAATTTATGTATTTTTTTTAAAATATAGTTATTTTTAAAAAATGAAAAAAAATAGTATTTAAAAATATATAAAAATATAGAGTAATTATTTCATATGATCAAATCAATTAAAAAATTAAAAAAATAGTACTTATTACATAATATATATAAATAATATATTCTAAATATTTTTTAATTAAATTATATAAAAATATATTTTGTTGGATAAAAAATATTTTTTGTTTATAATTATATTGATATAAGTCAATTCAGAAGTTAATAAGAATAATTTCATTATAAAGTTTTATTTTTTACTAGTTATTTTTAGTATTTTTTTATAAAAAAATTAAAAGAAATAGCATTTTTATTAACAAGATATTTAAGTTTATATATGAAATACATGTTAGTTATTACAGGTCCGATTTATGGAAATCAAAATGCTTTAACAGGTTTGTTATTTGCCAGAAATTTGTTCTCTTCAGGAAATAATATTAGTAGTATTTTTTTTTATTGCAATGGAGTTACTAATGCTAATGTTAATTATTCTCCTGATCATAATGAGTTTAATTTATTACAAGCATGGATTGACTTGAATAAAAAATTTAGAGTTAAATTAAAAATTTGTGTTAGTGCTGCTTTAAGAAGAGGGGTTATTTTTAATACGAAAAAAAATGTTGATAAAATATTAGTTAATTTTCAGTTCATTGGATTAATAGAAATTGTTCAGGAAATGAAAAATTGTGACCGAATTATTCAATTTTGAAAAAATAGATATGTTGTCTTCTGTAGCATTTATTTTTTCTAACGCTCCCCATGGCGATCATTGTAGTAGAGAAGGTTTAGATTATGTTTTAGCTTCGTCGTTATTTTTTCAAAAAATTGGATTATTTTTTATTGGAGATGGAATTTTTCAAATATTTAAAAATCAACAACCTAAAAAAATTTTTTCAAAAAATTATATTTCCGCATTTTGTATTCTACCTACTTATAATTTTTCAAATTTTTTTGTTTGTTCAGAATCTTTATTTGAAAGAGGTATTATAAAAAAATCTAATTTTTTATTAAAAGTACGTCTATTAAATAAAAATCATATTAGAAAAAAAATAAATAAATTTAGTATTATTTTAAATTTTTAGAAGGAATGTAAAAAATGCTTCATACTTTGATGCAATCTCCTTTTAAAACAGATATGACATCATTACTCCATTTTTTAAAACCCGTAGATGATTTTCTGGCATTACAGGACGGGGTCTTGGTTTCTTTAAAAAAAAATTTTTTTTTAAAGTTATTGTTAGCATCTAATGCTAATTTATATGTTTTAGATGCAGATTTAAAAGCTAGAGGTTTAATAAATAAAGTTTCTAGTTCTTTTTTAAAAGTTACTTACAAAGATTTTATCTATTTAACAAAAATTAATAAAATACAAATGAATTGGTGATAATTTTTCTTAAAAATTTTTTTTATTTTTTTTTAACTTAGTTAAAAAATTTTATTTTATGATTTTTTTGAAATAGAGTTAAATCATATTTAATATTTCAAATCTTTAAATATTTATAAGGAGCCCTAATGGCTACAGTAAACCAGTTGGTACGCAAACCTCGTTTACGGAAAAATATAAAAAGTAATGTTCCAGCTTTAGGAGCTAGTCCTCAAAAAAGAGGGGTATGTACTAAAGTTTATACAACCACACCTAAAAAACCAAATTCTGCATTACGTAAAGTATGTAGAGTTCGATTAACTAATAATTTTGAAGTAACAGCATATATAGGTGGGGAAGGTCATAATTTACAAGAACATTCTGTTATTTTAATTAGAGGAGGAAGAGTTAAAGATTTACCTGGTGTTCGTTATCACGTTGTACGTGGAGCATTGGATTGTTCTGGTGTAAAAGATAGAAAAAAAGGTCGCTCTAAGTATGGAGTTAAAAAAAATAAAACTTAATTTTTGTTTATTTAAATAAAATTTATGTATTTAATTTTTTTAATAAAAAACGTTTTTGTAAAACAAAGGAGTTTTTATGCCACGTCGACGAGTTGTTGGGCAGCGAAAAATTTTACCTGATCCTAAGTTTGCTTCGGAAATTTTAGCAAAATTTATTAATATTCTAATGGTTGATGGAAAGAAATCTATAGCAGAAACAATTGTATATACTGCTTTAAAAAATTTATCTAAAAGAGTAAAAAAATCTGAGTTAGAAGCATTTGATACAGCATTGGAAAATGTAAAACCTACAGTTGAAGTAAAATCTCGTAGAGTAGGGGGATCTACTTATCAAGTTCCCGTAGAAGTTCGTTCTGTTAGAAGAAGTGCTTTAGCAATGAGATGGATAGTAGAATTTGCAAGAAAAAGAAATGATAAGTCCATGGCAATACGCTTATCAAATGAATTATTTGACGCAATATATAATAAAGGCAATGCAGTAAAGAAACGAGAAGAAGTGCACAAAATGGCAGAAGCAAATAAAGCGTTTGCCCATTATCGGTGGTAAACATTTTATATTTAGTTTAATTACCTATTATATATTTTAAAAAATGAAATTTATTTAAATAGTATTAAATGTAACAGTAGAGGAAGTTAATGGCTCGTAAAACCCCTATTACACAGTATCGAAATATCGGAATTAGTGCGCATATAGATGCAGGAAAGACTACTACTACAGAACGTATTCTTTTTTATACAGGAATAAATCATAAGATAGGGGAGGTTCATGATGGAGCTGCAACAATGGATTGGATGGCTCAAGAACAAGAAAGAGGAATAACTATAACATCAGCAGCTACTACTACTTTCTGGGCTGGAATGGCTAATCAATTCAAATTACATCGTATAAATATCATAGATACTCCTGGACATGTTGATTTTACTATAGAAGTTGAACGTTCTATGAGAGTTTTAGACGGAGCCGTAATGGTTTATTGCGCAGTAGGAGGTGTTCAACCACAATCGGAAACAGTGTGGAAACAAGCTAATAAATATCGAGTTCCTAGAATTGCATTCATTAATAAAATGGATCGAATGGGTGCAAATTTTTTTAATGTATTGCAGCAAATGAAAAGTCGCTTGAGAGTTAATCCTATACCTATACAAATTCCAATTGGATCAGAAGATAATTTTTTAGGTATTATAGATTTAATTAAAATGAAGACTATTAGCTGGAACGAACAAGATCAAGGTTTAACTTTTAAATATGGAGATATTCCAAATAATTTAAAAAAAATTTCGAAAAAATGGAATCATATTTTAATAGAGACAGCAGTCGAAGCAGATGAAGATTTAATGAATAAATATTTAAATAATGAACCTTTATCTGAAGAAGAAATTAAATACGGGTTAAGAAAAAGAAGTTTAAATGATGAGATAGTGTTAGTAACATGTGGTTCTGCTTTTAAAAATAAAGGAATTCAAACATTATTAGATGCGATTATTGAATACTTACCAGCACCTAGTGATATAAAATGTATTAAAGGTATTAAAAATAAAAGTGATGAAATTGTTAGATTATCTGATGATAAAGAGCCATTTTCTGCTTTAGCATTTAAGATAGCAAATGATCCTTTTGTTGGAAATTTAACTTTTTTTAGAGTATATTCCGGAGTTGTTTCATCGGGAGATACAGTGCTAAATTCTGCAAAATCTCAAAAAGAAAGATTTGGTCGAATAGTTCAAATGCATGCTAATAAAAGAGAGGAAATTAGAGATGTTTATGCTGGCGATATAGCAGCGGCAATTGGTTTAAAAAACGTTACTACAGGCGATACTTTATGTGATTTAAAAAAACCAATTATTTTAGAAAAAATGGAGTTTCCAGATCCGGTTATATCAATAGCGGTTGAACCTAAAACAAAAGTCGATCAAGAAAAAATGGGTATTTCATTAAGTAGATTAGCAAAAGAAGATCCTTCATTTAGAGTTTGGACTGATGAAGAAACAAATCAAACTATTATTGCAGGAATGGGAGAATTACATTTAGAAATTATCGTTGATAGAATGAAAAGAGAATTCAATGTTGATGCAAATGTAGGCAAACCACAAGTCGCTTATCGAGAAACAATTCGAAATTCTGTGAAAGATATAGAAGGAAAACATATTAAACAGTCTGGAGGAAGAGGACAATATGGACATGTAGTTATTGAATTATTTCCATTAGATCCTAAGGAAAAGTTAAATTATAAGTTTATTAATGATATTAAAGGAGGAGTGATTCCTGGAGAATATATCTCAGCTATTGATAAAGGAATACAGGAACAATTAAAATCAGGACCTTTTTCAGGATATCCAGTGGTAAACGTTGGCGTTCGTTTATATTATGGTTCTTATCATGATGTGGATTCCTCTGAATTGGCTTTTAAATTAGCAGCATCTATTGCTTTTAAAGCAGCTTTTAAAAAAGCAAATCCAGTTTTACTAGAGCCAGTAATGCAAGTTGAAGTAGAAAGCCCTGAAAATTATATGGGAGATGTTATAGGAGATTTAAATCGAAGAAGAGGAATTATTGAAGGTATGGAAGATACGTCAATGGGAAAAATTATTCAAGCAAGAGTTCCATTGTCTGAAATGTTTGGTTATGCAACTGATTTGCGTTCTCAAACTCAAGGAAGGGCTTCTTATTCTATGGAATTTTTTAAATATGTAGAAACTCCATTATCGATTTCTACTTCAATAATTGAATCTAGAGCAAAATAATTTTTTTTTATTTTTTGATTAACAAAGTATTAAAAATTTAACAAGGAGTTTTTTTATGTCTAAAAAAAAATTTGAACGTTCTAAACCACATATTAATGTCGGAACAATAGGACATGTTGATCACGGTAAAACAACTTTAACAGCAGCAATTACTACAGTATTAGCTAAAAAATATGGAGGTTCCGCTAGAGCTTTTGACCAAATAGATAATGCACCTGAAGAGAAAGAAAGAGGTATTACTATTAATACTTCTCATGTTGAATACGACACTCAAATTAGGCATTATGCGCATGTAGACTGCCCTGGACATGCTGATTATATTAAAAATATGATTACAGGAGCTGCTCAAATGGACGGAGCTATACTTGTTGTAGCAGCTACTGATGGACCGATGCCGCAAACTAGAGAGCATATTTTATTAGGACGCCAAGTAGGTGTTCCATATATAATTGTATTTCTTAATAAATGTGATATGGTTGACGATGAGGAATTGTTAGAATTAGTTGAAATGGAAGTTAGAGATCTTTTAACACAATATGAATTTCCAGGAGACGATACTCCTTTTATAAGAGGCTCAGCATTAAAAGCACTAGAAGGTGATCCTGAATGGGAATCAAAAATTATAGATTTAGCAAATTCATTAGATACCTATATTCCTGAACCAAAAAGAGCAATTGAACAACCTTTTTTACTACCAATTGAAGATGTTTTTTCCATTTCTGGTCGTGGTACGGTAGTTACTGGAAGAGTAGAAACAGGAATAATCAAAGTTGGGGAAGAAGTAGAAATTGTTGGTATTAAACCGACTACTAAAACAATTTGTACTGGTGTTGAAATGTTTAGAAAGCTTTTAGATGAAGGAAGAGCAGGAGAAAATGTAGGTATTTTACTTCGTGGAACTAAACGAGATGAAATAGAGCGAGGACAAGTATTAGCAAAACCTAATACTATTCATCCTCATACTAAATTTGAATCAGAAGTATATGTTTTATCAAAAGAAGAAGGTGGTAGACATACACCTTTTTTTAAAGGCTATCGACCTCAATTTTATTTCCGTACAACGGACGTAACTGGTTTTATTGAATTACCAGAAGGTGTAGAAATGGTTATGCCGGGAGATAATATAAAAATTGTTGTTACTTTAATTCATCCTATTGCTATGGCTGATGGATTACGATTTGCTATACGAGAAGGTGGAAAAACTGTTGGAGCAGGAGTAGTAACTAAAGTAATTAGTTAATAATTTATTATTATTTTTAATTTTTTATATGATAAAAATCAAGAAAAGATGTTAACTTATAGTCTTTTCTTGATATATTTTATTAAGAATTTTTATAAATATATGTATTAAATATTTTAATAGTTTCAATTTATATTTATAATACTAAAATATTGTTTTTAGAGGAATATTTATGAGTGTTTTTTATTAAATATTTTAGTTTTAATTTAAATATTTTTTAGTTTTTTATATTTAAAAAAATAATAATTTTCTTGTAAAAATAGAAATACGTTTTTTTTAAAAAAATATTTTATTTCAATTTTAATTATTTTTTTAAATTTTACAAAAAAAATTATTTTTAATAAACCGTTAAACTCACTTATTTTAATAAGTTGAGAATAGCATTTTTTTAAAGTGGTATATTATTGGAGTTCTGTTCTAATGGAGAACCAAAGAATTCGTATTCGTCTTAAAGCTTTTGATCATCGTTTAATTGATCAGTCAACTGCTGAAATCGTTGAAACCGCTAAGAGAACAGGGGCACAAGTCCGAGGTCCTATTCCATTACCTACTCATAAAGAACGATTTACTATTTTAGTTTCTCCTCATGTTAATAAAGATGCTCGTGATCAATATGAAATTAGAACACATAAAAGATTAATAGACATTGTTGAGCCTACTGAAAAAACAGTTGATGCATTAATGCGTTTAGATTTAGCAGCAGGAGTAGATGTGCAGATTAGTTTAGGCTAATAAACTTCTTAAATTATTAAGAGGAATTAAAATAAATGATAGGTTTGATTGGAAAAAAAATAGGAATGACCCGTATCTTTAATGTAGATGGTCAATCTATTCCAGTTACAGCAATAGAAGTTAAAAAAAATTTTATAACTCAAATAAAATATGAAAAAAAAGATTTTTATAATTCTATTCAAGTTACTACTGGAACAAAAAAAAATAGTAAGTTAAAAAAAACAGAAATAGGTCATTTTATTTCTTCTGGAGTTAAAGCTGGACGGGGTTTATGGGAATTTAAAATAAAAGAAAACATTTCTTTTAAAGTAGGTGATTTTTTTACTGTAGAGGTATTAAAAAATATCTCAAAAGTAGATATAACAGGATTTTCGAAGGGAAAAGGTTTTTCAGGAACTGTAAAAAGATGGAACTTTCATATGCAAGATGCTTCGCATGGAAATTCTTTATCGCATAGGGTCCCTGGTTCTATTGGACAAAATCAAACTCCAGGAAGGGTTTTTAAAGGAAAAAAAATGGCGGGTCATTTAGGAAATCATCGAGTAACTATACAATCATTAAAAGTTATTAAGATTGATGTAAAAGAAGATTTAATTTTAATCAAAGGTTCTGTTCCAGGCGCAATAGGAAGTGATCTTATTATAAAACCAGCAGTTAAGGAAAAAAGAAGAGTATAATCGATGGAATTATTATTACAAGATAGCAGAGAATCATTATTAATTTCAGATAAAGTTTTTAACGCTCCTTATAATGAACCTTTAATACATCAAATTATTACTTCATACAATACAATGAAGAGAAAAGGTTCAAAATCGCAAAAAAGTAGATCTGAAGTTTCCGGTTCCGGAAAAAAACCTTGGAGACAAAAAGGAACAGGTAGAGCAAGAGCAGGTTCTTTAAGAAGTCCTATTTGGCGATCAGGAGGAGTCACTTTTGCTGCTAAGCCAAAAGAGTATTTTAAGAAAGTTAATAAAAAAATGTATAAAGGAGCATTAAAAAGTATTTTTTCTGAATTAATAAGAAAAAATAAATTAATTGCATTTAAAAATTTTTTTATAGAATCAGCAAAAACTAATTTATTGTTAAAAAAGTTAAATGAATTAAAAATAGAAAAAGTATTAATAATTTTAGATAAATTAGATGAAAAAATTTTACTTGCTTCAAGAAATTTATATAAAGTTTGTGTTCTTCACGTTAAAGATATCAATCCAGTTGATTTAATTCGGTTTAAAAAAATTATAATCACTGAAAAAGCTTTGAAGTTAGTAGAGGAATTATTTTAATGATAAATGAAAGTAGATTATTTAAAATATTAATTGGTCCCCTTATTTCTGAAAAGTCAACAATACTTACTGAAAAAAAAAATACTATTATTATTAAAGTTTTGAGAAATGCAACTAAATATGAAATCAAAACAGCTATTAAAAAAATATTTGATATTAATATAAATTCAATTAAAACTTTATTAATTAAAGGGAAGAAGAAACGTCATGGAAATAAAATTAGTCGTTCTTCCACTTGGAAAAAAGCATATATTACTTTAGAAAAAGGGCAAAATTTAAATTTTATGGGTAATATTGAGTAAATAGAATATATATAGGTAGAGGAATAAAATACGATGTCGATTGTTAAATGCAAACCAACATCTCCTGGACGTAGACATGTTATTAAAGTTGTTAATTCAAATTTATATAAAGGAAAACCATATTCTTCTTTATTAAAAAGGAAAAAAAAAACAGGAGGCAGAAATAGTGATGGCCGAATTACAACACGTCATATTGGAGGGGGGCATAAAAAATTATATCGAATAATTGATTTTAAAAGAAAAAAAGATAATGTATCAGGTAAAATAGAACGATTAGAATATGATCCTAATCGTTCAGCAAATATAGCGTTAGTTCTTTATTTGGATGGTTTTCGAAGTTACATTTTAGCACCTAAAGGTATAAAAGTTGGAGATATTATAAATTCTGGTTCAAAATCAGATATAAAAATTGGAAATGCTTTACCTATGAGTAATATTCCAATAGGAACGACAATTCATAATGTAGAAATGAAGCCAGGAAAAGGAGGGCAAATTGCTCGTTCTGCTGGAAATTATGCTCAATTAATAGCTAGAGATGAATCTTATGTAACTCTTAGATTAAAATCAGGAGAAATTAGAAAGATATTTTCTAAATGTAGAGCTACTATTGGAGAAGTAGGAAATTCTGAAAATATGTTAAAAGTATTAGGAAAAGCAGGAGCGTCTAGATGGAGGGGGATTAGACCAACTGTTAGAGGTACTGCCATGAATCCAGTAGATCATCCTCACGGGGGAGGAGAGGGAAGAAATTTTGGGAAACATCCGGTAAGTCCATGGGGTTTACAGACAAAGGGTAAAAAAACTAGAAAAAATAAACGAACTAACAAATTTATTCTTCACAATAGAAAAAAATAAAAATATTGGAGTGTTTCTAATGCCACGTTCCCTTAAAAAGGGTCCTTTTATAGATTCAAGTTTATTAAAAAAAATAGAATTTTCTTTAAAAAATAAAGATAAAAAACCTATTCGTACATGGTCTCGTAGATCAACAATTTTTCCAAATATGATAGGTTTAACTATTTCTGTGCATAATGGTAGAAAACATTTACCAATATTTATTACTGAAGAGATGGTTGGTCATAAATTAGGAGAATTTTCTTTAACAAGAACTTATAAAGGACATACTGCTGATAAAAAGGTAAAGAAAAAATAAACGTACATGAGGTTTTAAATGGAAATTATAGCTAAGCATTATAAAGCGAACTCTTCTGCACAAAAAGTAAGATTAGTTGCTGATTTGATAAGAGGAAAAAAAGTCGTAAAAGCATTAGAAATTCTTATGTATAGTAAAAAAAAAGCAGCAAATTTAATAAAAAAGGTTCTTTCATCAGCTATATCTAATGCAGAACATAATAATGGTGAAGAAATAGAGAATCTAAAAATAAAAAAGATATTAGTTGATGCAGGTCCAACTACAAAAAGGATGATGCCTCGTGCAAAAGGTCGTGCGGATCGAATTTTAAAACGTACTAGTCATATAGTAGTAGTTGTTTCTAGCCTTTAAAAATACGGAGATAATAAATAATGGGTCAAAAAGTTCATCCTAATGGAATGCGTTTAGGAATAGTTAAATCTTGGAATTCAGTTTGGTTTTCTGACAGTAAAAACTTTGCTAATAATTTGGAGAGTGATTTTAAAGTTAGAAAATTTTTAGTTAAAAATCTAATAAAAGCTTCAATATCAAGAATTATTATTGAGAGACCATCAAAAAGTATTCGCGTAACTATTCATACAGCCCGTCCTGGAATTGTTATTGGAAAAAAAGGGGAAGATGTAGAAAAATTGCGTATTATGATTTCAAAAATTTCTGGAGTGCCCGCGCAAATTAATATTTCAGAAATTAGAAAGCCTGAATTAGATGCAAAATTAGTTGCTGATAATATCAGTTCTCAGTTAGAAAGAAGGATAATGTTTAGAAGAGTTATGAAAAGAGCTGTTCAAAATTCTATTCGTCAGGGTGCTAAAGGAATTAAAGTAGAAATTAGTGGTCGATTAGGTGGAGCAGAAATTGCTAGGAAAGAATGGTATCGAGAAGGAAGGGTTCCATTACATACTCTTCGTGCGGATATTGAATATAATACTGCAGAAGCACATACAACATACGGAGTTATTGGTGTTAAAGTATGGATTTTTAAAGGAGAAATTTTAGGGCGTATGCCATTAAGCATCCCTATAGAAAAAAACAAAAAAAATTTTTCTAGAGTAAAAAAACAAAATAGAAAAAATAGAAAATAAGGAAAAATTTTTATGTTGCAGCCTAAACGTACTAAATTTAGAAAAATGCACAAAGGAAGAAATAGAGGTTTAACTATTAATGATAATGTCCATTTTGGAACATTTGGTTTAAGAGCAATAGAAAGAGGTCGTTTAACAGCAAGACAAATTGAAGCTGCAAGAAGAGTAATAACTCGATTTATTAAAAGACAAGGGAAAATTTGGATTAGAGTTTTTCCAGATAAACCAATTACTCAAAAACCATTAGAAGTTAGAATGGGAAAAGGAAAGGGAAATGTAGAGTATTGGGTTGCTTTAGTTCAACCAGGAAAAATTTTATACGAAATAGAAGGTATTTCTGAAGAAATTTCAAAAGAAGCATTTAAATTAGCAGGAGCAAAATTATCTGTTAAAACTACTTTTGTAACTAAGATGGAGATGTAATGAAAGCAAAAGAATTAAATGTAAGAAGTGTTAAAGAACTAAAATTAGAATTATCGGAGTTGTTAAGAGAACAATTTAATTTGCGAATTCAATTTTCCGGAAAAAAATTAAAAAAAGTTCATTTATTAAAAGAAAGTAGAAGAAAAATAGCTCGTGTTAAAACATTTTTACATGAAAAAATACGAGGAAAATTATGAGCTCTAAATCAAGAAATTTAAAAGGATATGTAATTAGCAATAAAATGAATAAATCAGCGGTAGTTTCTATAGAGCGAATTGTTAAACATCCTTTATATAAGAAGTTTGTAAAAAAAACTACTAAACTTCATGTGCATGATGATGAAAATAAATGTTTGATAGGAGATATGGTAGAAATTCAAGAATGTAGGCCTATTTCTAAAACTAAGAGTTGGAAAGTAGTAAGTATTTTTAAAAAATCGAATATATAAAATATTATCTAATAATAAGAAAACATGAAAAAAATATATATTATTGTTCATGTTTTCTAAAATTATTTTTTTAGAAAAAATACATTTTAATACGGTAAAAAAATGAGGTTAATATGATTCAAGAACAAAGTGTTCTTAATGTAGCAGATAATTCTGGAGCAAGATCAGCGATGTGTATAAAAGTTCTTGGAGGATCTAATAGAAGATATGCTTGCATTGGAGATATAATCAAAGTTAGTATTAAAGAGGCAATTCCTAGAGGAAAAGTGAAAAAAGGAGAAGTTTTAAAAGCAGTTATAGTAAGAACTAAAAAAGGAATTCGTCGTTCAGATGGATCAGTTATTAGATTTGATAATAATGCTTGTGTTATATTAAATAATAATGAACAACCTATAGGAACAAGAATATTTGGTCCAGTTACAAGAGAATTGAGAAATGATAAATTCATGAAAATTATTTCATTAGCACCAGAAGTATTATAGGAGAAATTTAATTATGGCATTAAAAATTCATTGTAACGATAAAGTAATTGTTATTTGCGGAAAAGATAAAGGAAAAATTGGAGTTATAAAAAAAATAATTAAAAAAAACAAAGTAATTGTTGCTGGAATTAATATTGTAAAAAAACATCAAAAACCCGTTCCTTCTCAAAATATAAATGGTGGAATTATAAAAAAAGAATCTCCGATTCATATCTCTAATATAGCTTTTTTAAATCCATTAACAAATAAACCTGATCGAATAGGATTTAAATTTGAACAAGGAAAAAAAGTTAGATTTTTAAAATCTAATAAACATACTATATAGTATATAAGTTTAAGGGGTAAAAATATGATAAAACTTTATAATTTTTATAAAACTAGAGTAATAGAAAAAATGATGGGGGAATTAAAATTCCATTCTGTTATGCAAGTCCCAAAAATTGTTAAAATAACTTTAAATATGGGAGTTGGATCTGCTGTAAATGATAAAAAATTATTAGATTTTGCAATTTCAGATTTAACAGTTATTTCAGGTCAAAAACCATTAGTTACAAAAGCTAAGAAATCAATATCTACTTTTAAAATTAGAAAAGGATATCCAATAGGCTGCAAAGTTACTTTAAGAGGAAAAAGAAAATGGGATTTTTTAGATAGGTTAATTACTATTGCCATACCTCGGATACGAGATTTTCGTGGATTTTCAAAAAAATCATTTGATGGTAAGGGAAATTATAGCATAGGAATTCGTGAACAAATTATTTTTCCAGAAATTAATTATGATAAAATAGATCGTGTTCGAGGATTAGATATAACTATAACAACAACTGCAAGTTCTGATAAACACGGATTTTTACTACTCAGCGCTTTTAATTTTCCCTTTAAACAATAAAAAAATAAGGCAGATAAATGGCTAAACAATCTATGAAAGCAAGAGAAAAAAAAAGAGTAAAGTTAGCTAATAAATTTTTTAAAAAAAGAACTGAATTAAAGAAAAAAATTGTTAATATGAGTCTTTCTTCTGAAATTCGTTGGAAATCTGTATTAGAATTACAAAAATTACCTAGAGATTCTAGTATTTCTCGTCAAAGAAATCGGTGCAGACAAACTGGTCGGCCTCATGGTTTTTTAAGAAAATTTGGATTAAGTCGTATTAAGTTAAGAGAAGCGGCTATGCGTGGAGAAATTCCAGGTCTTAAAAAAGCTAGTTGGTAAATTTTAAAAAGTTATATTTTTTGGAGAAAATTATGAGTATGCAAGATCCCATATCAGATATGTTAACTCGAATTAGAAATGCTCAATTGGCTAATAAGGTATCTGTAAAAATACCAGCTTCTAAATTAAAAGTAGCAATTAGTCTTGTTTTAAAAAAAGAAGGTTATATTAAAGAATATATTATTGAATCAAATATTAAACCAAATTTGAAAATTTTTTTAAAATATTTTAAGGGAAAATCGGTTATAGAGAAGATAAAAAGAGTTAGTAAACCAAGTTTACGGATTTATAAAAAAAAGCACGATCTTCCTAAAGTTATGGGCGGTTTAGGTATAGCGATTATTTCAACTTCAAAGGGTGTTTTAACAGATAAAACAGCTCGAATTAAAGGATTGGGTGGTGAAGTTATTTGTTATGTAACTTAATAGATTACAAATCTATAGTAGGAGAAAAGTAAAATGTCTCGAGTAGCTAAACGTGCAATTTCAGTTCCTTTGGGAGTAGAAATTATTTTTAAAAAGAAAAAATTTTCAGTTAAAGGAAAATATGGAAGTTTAAGTCATAATATACATAATTCTATTACAGTAAATTATGAAAATAATATGATATTATTTAAAATAAAAAAAGAAAATTATACGAATAAAGAAGCATGGATTCAAGCTGGAACGGCAAGATCCTTAATTTATTCAATGATTATAGGAGTTACAGAGGGATATGAAAAAAAACTACAATTAATAGGAGTAGGTTATCGAGCATCGATAGTTAATACAAATGTTATTAAAATGTTTTTAGGATATTCTCATCCTATTGAATATGTATTACCTGATGGAATAACGGTTACACTTCCATCTCAAACAGAAATTATATTAAAAAGTTCTAATAAGCAATTGATAGGGCAGGTAGCAGCTAATTTAAGGTCATTTCGCCCTCCTGAACCTTATAAAGGAAAAGGAATAAGATATTTTGACGAAGTAGTACGTATTAAAGAGGCTAAAAAAAAGTAAAATGATTTGTTTTAAAAGAAAAAAGATTGCAAGAATTCGCCGTGCGGCTAAAACTCGTTCTAAGCTTAAATCATTAGGAGCGATTTGTTTGGTAGTGCACCGTACTTCTCGTCATATTTATGCACAAATAATTTCAAAAATTGATTCTACTACTTTAGCAGCAGCATCTACTCTTGAAAAAAATGTTTCTATTAATTTAAAAGGAAATACTGGAAATAAAATAGCTGCTGATTTAATAGGAAAAAAGATTGCTGAAAGAGCATTGAATAAAGGAATTAAAAAAGTATCGTTTGATCGTTCAGGTTTCAAATATCACGGTCGAATAAAATCTCTGGCTGAATCAGCTCGAAAATTTGGACTTCAGTTTTAAGGTAAAATAATAAAATGATAAACATTGAAAGACAAATAAATCAAGATTTACAGGAAAAATTAATTTCGGTAAATAGAGTATCTAAAACAGTAAAGGGTGGTCGTATATTTTCTTTTACGGCATTAACTGTGGTAGGAAATGGAAAAGGTAGAGTTGGATTTGGATATGGAAAAGCAAGAGAGGTACCTTCAGCGATTCAGAAAGCAATGGAAAAAGCAAGAAGAAATATGATAAATGTTGTGCTTAACAAAAAAACTTTACAGTATTCTGTAAAAGGTACACATACAGGATCTATAATATTTATGAAACCGGCATCAGAAGGAACAGGAATTATAGCTGGAGGTGCTATGAGAGCAGTATTGGAAGTAGCTGGAATACATAATGTATTAGCTAAAACATACGGATCAACTAACCCTATTAATGTTGTTCGTGCAACAATAAATGCTTTAAAAAATATGAAATCTCCTTTAATGATTGCAGAAAAAAGAAATAAGTCTGTTAAAGATATTATTTAAATAATATGAAAAAAATAAAAATTACTCAAATAAAAAGTAGTATAGGTAGATTACCCGTTCATAGAGCTACATTAAAAGGATTAGGACTTAGACATATCAGAGATGTAGTTTTTAGAGAAAATACTTCTTCTATTCAAGGAATGATTAGAAAAATATCTTATTTATTGCGTATAGAGGAGATTTAATTAATGCGATTAAATACTTTATCACCTAAATTTGGGTCCCGAAAAAATAAAAAAAGGTTAGGAAGAGGAATTGGATCTGGATTTGGAAAAACTGCAGGAAGAGGACATAAAGGACAAAAATCTAGATCAGGTTCTAGTATACGAAGAGGATTTGAAGGTGGACAGATGCCATTATATAGAAGACTGCCTAAATTTGGCTTTACATCACAAAAAAAATTATTAATGAAAGAAGTACGTTTATCAGATATAGAATATTTATCTAATAATATTATTGATTTAAATTTATTAAAAAATCAAAAAATTATCAAAAAAAATATAAAATATGTAAAAATTATTTCTTCAGGAACATTAAATAGTGCTTTAAAAATAAAAGGATTGCGAGTTACAAAGGGTGCTCTTTCTATGATTAAATCTTCTGGTGGTCAAGTAGAGGAATAGTTAGTAAATAATGGCAAAAAAAATAGAATTAAGTTCTAACAAAATTAATAATGGAATTTGGGAATTAAAAAAAAGAATTTTATTTGTTGTTTTTTCTTTAATTATTTTTAGAATTGGCTCTTTTATTTCAATTCCAGGTATTAATACTGTTGTTTTATCAAGGATGTTAATAGAACAAAAAGGTACTATCATTGATATGTTTAATACATTTTCAGGTGGTTCCTTAAGTCGAGCTTCTGTTTTTTCTTTAGGAATAATGCCTTATATTTCAGCGTCTATTATTATTCAGTTATTAACTTTAGTTAATACAAAATTAGCTGAAATAAAAAAAGATGGTGAAATAGGAAGAAGAAAAATTAATCGATATACTAGGTATATGACGTTATTAATAGCTATAGCACAAGCTGTTAGCATAGCAGTTACTATTCCGAATATTCCTGAAATGCGACAATTAATTGTTCATTTGAATTGTTTTTTTTATATCACAACAATATTAAGCTTAGTAACAGGAACTATATTTTTAATGTGGTTAGGAGAGTTAATTACAAATAAAGGTATTGGAAATGGAATCTCTTTGATCATTTTTACAGGAATTATTTCTAGTTTTCCTGCAACTTTAGTTGTATTTTTAAAAGAAATAAAACAAGATTATTTACATGAATTTTTAGCATTTTTAATTATTTTTTTATCTTTTTTAATTACTTTTATAGTAGTTTTTATAGAAAGAAGTCAAAGAAAAATAATTGTACATTATCCCCGTCGTCAAAAGGGACGTAGAATGTATATTGCTCAGAGCACTCATCTTCCACTAAAAATTAATATGGCAGGAGTAATACCAGCAATATTTGCATCGAGCATCGTTCTGTTTCCTACGACAATTGTATCTTGGTTTGGATTATATAATTTAAAATATACTTGGTTTAAAAAAATAATATTTTATCTACAACCTAATCACTTTCTTTATATAATTTTATATGCCATAGCTATTATTTTTTTCTGTTTTTTTTACACAGGACTTGTTTTTAATTCAAGAGAAACAGCAAATAATTTAAAGAAATCTGGTGCTTTTATATCAGGAATTAGACCAGGTGAACAAACTGCAAAGTATATAGATAAAATTACTATTCGTTTAACTTTAATCGGTTCTGTGTATATTACTTTTATTTGTTTGATTCCTGAATTTATGAGAAGTTTAACTAAAATTCCTTTTAATTTTGGAGGCACTTCATTGTTAATTGTAGTATTAGTTATTATGGATTTTATTTCTCAAATTCAAACTTTTATTATGTCTACGCAATATGATTTAGCATTAAAAAAAGCTAATTTTTATTTTAAAAAATAATTTTTTTATTAAAAAGTAACTTGGAGTTTAGTTATGAAAGTAAGAGCATCTGTTCAAAAATTATG
Organism: Buchnera aphidicola (Mindarus japonicus); assembly: GCF_039393905.1. Classification (NCBI taxonomy): domain Bacteria; kingdom Pseudomonadati; phylum Pseudomonadota; class Gammaproteobacteria; order Enterobacterales; family Erwiniaceae; genus Buchnera; species Buchnera aphidicola. The sequence continues at coordinate 461,944 of NZ_CP135030.1, read as the reverse complement.
TAGAAACTGTAAGATAGTTCGTCGAAAAAATGTTATTAAAGTAATTTGTAATGATGATCCAAAACATAAACAACGACAAGGATAATTGAGGTTTAAGGAATTATTTAATAAAAATAAATAATTTTTTTATTTTTCGTTAATTTTTTTACTAAAAATATATTTTTATTAAATATAAAATATAAAATTAAATAATTTAAGGGAGAGAATAATGGCTCGTATAGCAGGTATTAATATTCCTGATAATAAACATACGGTTATTGCTTTAAGTAAAATTTATGGAATAGGAAAAACACGTGCATCTAAAATTTGTACTGAATCTAAAATACCAGAAAATTTAAAAATTAAAAATTTATCTGAAAAACAAATTGAATTATTACGGGAATCTGTATCTAAATTTGTTGTTGAAGGGGATTTACGAAGAGAAGTAACTTTAAATATTAAACGTTTAATGGATCTAGGTTGTTACAGAGGTTTTCGTCATAGAAAAAGTTTACCAGTCAGAGGGCAAAGAACTAAAACTAATGCGAGAACAAGAAAAGGACCTAGAAAACCAATACGAAAATAAAACAAGGAAAAAAAAATATGACTAAAATACCAGTTCGAACTAGAAAACGTGTAAAAAAACAAATTTTAGATGGTATAGCACATATTCATGCTTCATTTAATAATACTATAGTTACTATAACTGATAGACAAGGAAATACATTAGGTTGGGCAACATCAGGAGGATCAGGATTTAGAGGATCGAGAAAATCAACTCCTTTTGCTGCTCAAGTAGCAGCTGAAAAATGTGCCGAATTAGTAAAAGATTATGGTATTAAAAATTTGGAGGTAATGGTAAAAGGACCAGGTCCAGGAAGAGAATCGACTATTCGTGCTCTAAATGCTGCTGGTTTTAGAATTACTAATATTACCGATGTTACACCTATTCCACACAATGGCTGTCGCCCACCTAAAAAAAGAAGAGTATAATTTTTTGGAGAAAAATTAAAGTGGCTAAGTATTTAGGACCTAAGTTAAAATTAAGTAGAAGAGAAGGAACTGATTTATTTTTGAAATCAGGGTGTCGCTCTATAGAATCTAAGTGTAAAATAGATCAACTTCCAGGACAACATGGAAATAGAAAACAACGTTTATCTGATTATGGAATTCAGTTAAGAGAAAAACAAAAAGTTAGAAGATTATATGGGATGTTGGAGCGACAATTTAAGAGGTATTACACGATAGCTTCTAAATTAAAAGGAAATACTGGAGAAAATTTATTAAAATTATTAGAAAATAGATTAGATAATGTAGTATATAGAATGGGATTTGCAGCTACTAGATTTGAAGCACGTCAATTAATTTCACATAAATCAATAACAGTTAATGATAATGTTTTAAATATTCCATCTTATCAGGTTAAAATTAATGATATAGTAAGTGTTAGATTAAAATGTAAAAAGCAATCTCGAATTAAAGCAGCTCTAGAATTATATGAACAAAGAGAAAAAGCTAGTTGGTTAGAAGTTGATATTAAGAAAATGACAGGAATTTTTAAAAGAATTCCCGACAGATCTGATTTATCAGCTGAGATCAATGAACATTTAATTGTTGAGCTATATTCTAAATAATATTCTAATAAAATAGAGGATTATCATGCAGAATACAGTTTCGAACTTTTTAAAACCACGTTTAGTTGAAGTTAAACAAATTAGTTCCACCTGTTCTAGAGTTGTTCTTGAACCTTTAGAAAGAGGTTTTGGACATACATTAGGAAATGCACTTCGCAGAATTTTGTTATCATCCATGCCTGGATGTGCAATAACGGAAGTAGAAATTGATGGTGTACTTCATGAATATAGTACTAAAGAAGGTATACAAGAAGATATACTTGAAATTTTATTAAATTTAAAAGAAATTTCTATTAAAATTCATGGTAAAGAAGAAGCAATTATTCATTTAAATTCTTCAGGAATAGGTTTAGTTACTGCTAGTGATATTATACATGGAGAAGATGTAGAAATAGTTCAACCTAATCAAAAAATTTGTAATTTAACGTATGAAAGCTCATTTATAAAAATGAAAATGAAAGTTGAACGAGGTAGAGGCTATGTACCTGCAGTATCTAGAATGAAATTAGATTCTGAAAATCGTTTATTAGGAAAATTGTTATTAGATGCGTGTTATAGTCCTATTAGAAGAATAGTTTATAATGTAGAATCAGCTCGTGTAGAGCAACGAACAGATTTAGACAAATTAGTAATTGAATTAGAAACTAATGGCTCAATTGATCCTGAAGAAGCTATAAGGAAAGCATCTACAATTTTAGCAGAACAATTAGAAGCATTTATTGATTTAAAAAATGTTCACGAAGCAGAAGTAAAGGAAGAAAAACCTGATTTCGATCCCGTTTTACTTAGACCGGTAGATGATTTAGAATTAACAGTAAGATCAGCTAATTGTCTTAAAGCAGAGAAAATTCATTACATAGGAGATTTAGTTCAAAAAACTGAAGTAGAATTATTAAAAACTCCTAATTTAGGTAAAAAATCATTAACAGAAATAAAAGATGTTTTGGCTTCTAGACATTTTTCTTTAGGTATGCGATTAGAAAATTGGCCACCAAAAAATATTACAGAAGAGTAAATTTATATAAAATATTTTTTTTATTTTATAAGGACAAGGTATGAGACATAGAAAAATTGGTCGTAAATTTAATCGAAAAAGAAGTCATGTTCAGTTAATGCTTAAAAATATGGCTTGTTCTTTATTTCGATATGAATTTATTAGAACAACTTTATCTAAAGCTAAGGAATTAAGAAGAGTAGCAGAACCAATTATTACTTTAGCTAAAGTTGATTCTGTATCAAATCGGCGTTTAGCTTTTTCTAAAATTAGAAATAGTGAAATAGTAGCAAAATTATTTAGTAAGATAGGACCTCATTTTAGTTCCAGATTAGGTGGATACATTAGAATTCTAAAATGTGGCTTTAGATCTGGAGATAATGCAAAAATGGCTTATGTAGAATTAATTGATAGATTAAAAAATGAAGAAAATAAGAAAAAGTTAAATATAAAAAAATAAATATAAATTTTTTGCATTAATTTTTATAAATAATTATTAATTCATAAAAAAAATAAATAAACCCTATTTATATATTGTACTAGTAGGGTTTTTATAAAAAATATAATTTTATTAAATTAAAAAATTTTATTTCCTTCAGAAAAAAAACTTTTTTTTGAGTTTATTAAATCTTGAATATTAATAATTTTTTTTCCGGGAAATTGAATTTTTTTTAAACTTAATATTTCTTTTTTTGTATTTATTTGAAGTCCTTTAGAATCAATTTTTACTATAGTTCCAATTGGAAGAGAACAGCTAATATTTATTTTTTCTGCTTCCCATACTTTTATAAAAATACTATTGAATTCAAAATATGCTATTGGCCATGGATTAAAAGCTCTAATTTTTCTTTCTAATTCTATAGCAGGAAGATTCCAATTTAATAAAGCATCTTTTTTATTAATTTTTTTTGAATATGTTGCATACTTATTATTTTGAGGTTTTTTAGAAAATGTTTTGAAAATTATTTTTTTTAAAATTAATTTTAATAACTTTATACTAATAAATTGAAGTTTATTAGATAAAGAAAATGAAGTTTCATTTCTTGAAATACAACAAGATTGAGAAATCAAAATATCTCCCTCATCTAATTTTTCATTAATTAAAATAATACTAATTCCTGTTTTTTTTTCACCTTTTAAAATAGAAGATTGAATAGGAGAAGCTCCTCTCCAACGTGGTAATAATGATGTATGTACATTTATACATCCTATTTTAAATAGGTTTATTATTTTTTTAGGAATAATACAACCATATGCAACTATTATCATCATATTGGCATAAAAAGAATTTATTATTTTTTGTATGTCTTTTTCATATAGAGATTTTGGTTGTAAAATAGGTATAGAGTTTTTTATTGCTATTGTTTTAACTGAAGAAAAAATTATTTTTTTTCTTCTTCCTAAAAGATTATCAGGTTTTGTTAAAACAAGAACTATATTATATTTAGCATTTAGTAAAGCTTGTAAATGCATAGCTGAGAATTGTGAAGTTCCAGCAAAAACTATATTCAAGAAATTTTTTTTTTTATACATATATAAAATATTTTTATAGTTAGAAAATTTTTTAAAAGTAATCAATTATTAGTTTTCCTATTAAATGATCGATTTCGTGTTGTATGCAGATAGAAAGTAGAGATTTAGCCGTAAAAATTATTTTTTCTCCTTTTTCATTTATTCCTTTAATTTTTATTTTTTCATATCTTGGGACAAAAATTTTTTTTTTAGGAATAGATAAGCAACCTTCTTCAATACCAGATGAACCAGATTTCTTAATTATTTTTGGATTTATTAATGCAAATGGATTACATAAATTATTTATTTTTCCTATAACAATAATTTGTAAATGAATATCAACTTGTGTAGCAGCTAATCCTATTCCTTCATTACATTCCATGATTTTAAACATATCATTTATGATTATTTTTATTTTTTCATTAATTTTTTGAACTGGTTTTGCTCTTTTTCGTAATCTTTTATCAGGATAAAGTAATATTTTCATTTTTCTATATTTAAAGTTATATATTTTTTTAATAAATAGATATTTTTTAAATGAATATTTATTTATATCAATTTTTTTTAATTTATAAAATATTTTTTTAAAAAAATAATAAAAAATTTTTTTAATATTTTTTATATAAATGTTAGTATTCATACACTTATATATTTTTTAGAAATTTATAATATGTCAACTAAAATTAAGCATTTTTCCATTTTTGGAAATCCTATTAAACATACATTATCTCCCAAAATACATTCTTTGTTTTCAAAACAAACTAATATTCCTTGTATTTATACAAGTGTTAAAACACCAATTAATAAATTTACTAGTAAAGTTAATTTTTTTTTTAATACTATTGGAGATGGTGCAAATATTACTTTGCCATTTAAAGAACAAGCATATCATATATCAGATTTATTAACCAATAGAGCTAAATTAGCTAAGTCCGTAAATACACTAAAAAAAACAAAAAATAAAAAAATTTTAGGTGATAATACCGATGGTATTGGATTATTATATGATTTGAATCGATTAAATTTTTTGAAAAATAACAGTGTTATATTATTAATAGGGGCTGGAGGAGCTGCAAAAGGAGTATTACCTTTTATTTCTTCTAAGAATAGAAAAATTTTTATTTTCAATCGAACTTTTATTCGAGCTAAAAAATTAGAAAATGAATTTAATTATTTAGGAAATATAAATGCTATTTCGTTCAAAGATTTATTACATGTTAAAGTTGATTTAATTATCAATGCCACTTCATCTTTTATGAAAGGAGAAAAGTTAATTTTACCTTCTTTATTAATTCATAAAGATATTTATTGTTATGATATGTCTTATACAAAAAATAGTACAATTACTCCTTTTTTAAATTGGTGTAAAGAATTGGGAGTAATTCATTTTTCTGATGGAAAAGGTATGTTAGTTAGTCAAGCAGCTTATTCTTTTTTACTTTGGAATGATGTATTACCAGATATTGATTCTGTTTTATTAAAAATATAATTATTATAATTTTATAGATTTCTTAATTTTATTTTTAAACTAAAAATATAAAAAAACTTGACTCTTTTTTTTACTGCGGTAAGATAACTAACTAAATAATTTTAATTATTAAATTTTTTAATTAAATAAAAAAAAATTTTTTCTTTTGTCTCTTTCGTCTAGTGGTTAGGACATCGCCCTTTCACGGCGGCAACAGGGGTTCAAATCCCCTAGGAGACATATAAAATTAAAATTATTTAAAATTAGTTTGTATAATTTATATAATTAGTGTATGATAAAATCGATTCAGTAGTTTATTCAATACTTCAGCTCTTTTACAATTCGGTAAAATAAAAAACATCTTTGGTGTTGCAAGATTAAGTAATTAAGCGTATATGGTGGATGCCTTGGCAATCAGAGGCGAAGAAGGACGTGCTAATCTGCGAAAAGCGTCGGTAAGTTGATATGAGGCGTTATAGCCGGCGATATCCGAATGGGGAAACCCAACATCTTCTAGATGTTATTATTAACTAAATTCATAGGTTGATAAAGCAAACCAAGGGAACTGAAACATCTAAGTACCTTGAGGAAAAGAAATCAACCGAGATTCCCTTAGTAGTGGCGAGCGAAATGGGAACAGCCTAGAGTAAAATAATAAATTAATTATTAATAGAATGTTTTTGGAAAAAAACAGCGATACAAGGTGATAGCCCCGTATATGAAAATAGTTAGTTTATTAACTCGAGAAGTAGAGCGGGACACGAGAAATCCTGTTTGAAGATGGGGGGACCATCCTCCAAGGCTAAATACTCCTGATTGACCGATAGTGAACTAGTACCGTAAGGGAAAGGCGAAAAGAACCCCGGTTAGGGGAGTGAAATAGATCCTGAAACCATATACGTACAAGCAGTAGGAGCTTTTTTTTAGAGTGACTGCGTACCTTTTGTATAATGGGTCAGCGACTTGTATTCTGTAGCAAGGTTAACTGTATAAGGGAGCCGAAGGGAAACCGAGTCCTAAATAGGCGTTTTAGTTGCAGGATACAGACCCGAAACCCGGTGAGCTAGCCATGAGCAGGTTGAAGGTTGGGTAAAACCAACTGGAGGACCGAACCGACTGATGTTGAAAAATCAGCGGATGACTTGTGGCTAGGGGTGAAAGGCCAATCAAACCGGGAGATAGCTGGTTCTCCCCGAAAGCTATTTAGGTAGCGCCTCGTGAATTCATCTTCGGGGGTAGAGCACTGTTTCGGCTAGGGGGCCATACTGGCTTACTAATCCGATGCAAACTCCGAATACCGAAGAATGCTATCACGGGAGACACACAGCGGGTGCTAACGTTCGTTGTGGAAAGGGAAACAACCCAGACCGCCAGCTAAGGTCCCAAAGTCATAGTTAAGTGGGAAACGAGGTGGAAAGGCATAAACAGCCAGGATGTTGGCTTAGAAGCAGCCATCATTTAAAGAAAGCGTAATAGCTCACTGGTCGAGTCTTTCTGCGCGGAAGATTTAACGGGGCTAAACTATGCACCGAAGCTGCGGCAATAAATCTATTTATTATTTTTATTGGGTAGGGGAGCGTTCTGTAAGCTGTAGAAGATGGATTGTAAAGTCCATTGGAGGTATCAGAAGTGCGAATGCTGACATGAGTAACGATAAAGCAGGTAAAAAACCTGCTCGCCGAAAAACTAAGGTTTCCTGTCCAACGGTAATCGAGGCAGGGTTAGTCGACCCCTAAGGCGAGGCCGAAAGGCGTAGTCGATGGACAACAGGTTAATATTCCTGTACTTGATATTACTGCGAAGGGAGGACGAAAAAGGTTAGGTTATCCAGGCGATGGTTGTCCTGGTTTAAATGTGTAGAAATGAAAACTTGGAAAATCCGGTTTTCTCTATTTCAAGGCATGAATACGAGTTATTTATTTAACGAAGTAACTGATACCATGTTTCCAAGAAAATTCTCTAAGCATCAGGTAATATCAAATCGTACCACAAACCGACACAGGTAGTTAGGTAGAGAATACTAAGGCGCTTGAGAGAACCCAGGTGAAGGAACTAGGCAAAATGATGCCGTAACTTCGGGAGAAGGCATGCTAATATTAGGTAATAAGCTTTACGTTTAAAGCTGAAATTAGTCGAAGAAAGCAGCTGGCTGCAACTGTTTATTAAAAACACAGCACTGTGCAAACATGAAAGTGGACGTATACGGTGTGACGCCTGCCCGGTGCCGGAAGGTTAATCGAAGGAGTAAAAAGTAAAATTTGAAGCTCTAGACTGAAGCCCCGGTAAACGGCGGCCGTAACTATAACGGTCCTAAGGTAGCGAAATTCCTTGTCGGGTAAGTTCCGACCTGCACGAATGGCGTAATGATGGCCAGGCTGTCTCCACCTGGGACTCAGTGAAATTGAAATTGCTGTGAAGATGCAGTATACCCGCGGCAAGACGGAAAGACCCCGTGAACCTTTACTATAGCTTGACACTGATTTTTGATATGTAATGTGTAGGATAGGTGGGAGACTTAGAAGTTTAGACGCTAGTCTGAATGGAGTCAACCTTGAAATACCACCCTTTCCATTTTAAAATTCTAACCTAATATCGTTATCCGATATAGAGACAGTGTCTGGTGGGTAGTTTGACTGGGGCGGTCTCCTCCTAAAGAGTAACGGAGGAGCGCGAAGATTGGCTAATTACGGTTGGAAATCGTAAGGTTAGTGCAAAGGCATAAGCCAGTTTGACTGTGAGCGTGATAACGCGAGCAGATGCGAAAGCAGGCCTTAGTGATCCGGTGGTTCTGTATGGAAGGGCCATCGCTCAACAAATAAAAGGTACTCCGGGGATAACAGGCTGATACCGCCCAAGAGTTCATATCGACGGCGGTGTTTGGCACCTCGATGTCGGCTCATCACATCCTGGGGCTGAAGCAGGTCCCAAGGGTATGGCTGTTCGCCATTTAAAGTGGTACGCGAGCTGGGTTTAGAACGTCGTGAGACAGTTCGGTCCCTATCTGCCGTGGGCGTTGGAAAATTGAGGGGGGCTGCTTCTAGTACGAGAGGACCGAAGTGGACGTATCACTGGTGTTCGGGTTGTCATGCCAATGGCATTGCCCGGTAGCTAAATACGGAAAAGATAAGTGCTGAAAGCATCTAAACACGAAACTTGCCCCAAGATTAGTTTTCCCTGTAAACTGTATTAATGTAGTTTACTGAAGGGACGTTGGAGACTACGACGTTGATAGGCTAGATGTGTAAGCATAGTGATATGTTGAGCTAACTAGTACTAATGACCCGATAGGCTTAATCTTGTAACACCAAAGTTGTTTTTTTTAAAAAATAAAAATTTTTTTAAAATTTTTATATTTTTAAAATTTACTGAATTTATATTTGAGTAAATATTTTAAATACCTGGCAAAAATAGTGTAGTGGTACCACCTGAACCCATTCCGAACTCAGAAGTGAAATACTATAACGCCGATGGTAGTACGGGGTCTCCCCGTGTGAGAGTAGGAAATTGCCAGGTATAAAAATATTAATAAATTAAAAAATGAAAATACAAGAAAATATATTATTATTTTAATTTTTTAATAAAAATTAAAATGTATTATTTTCTTAGTACAAGAACAGTTTATTTATTTTTTTCACGTAAAGGTAATATAGATGTCCAAGATTAAAGGTAATGTTAAGTGGTTTAATGAGTCTAAAGGCTTTGGTTTTATTACTCCTGAAGATGGAAGTAAAGATGTTTTTGTTCATTTTTCAGCGATTCAAAGCAATGGGTTTAAAACATTGGCAGAAGGCCAAAGTGTTGAATTTGAAATCACTGAAGGAGCAAAAGGACCATCTGCTGCTAACGTTATCAGTTTGTAATTTTTAATCAAAAATTTACAAAAAATTCAACTAATATCACGATACGGTATATATACTGTATCGTGATATATTTTTATATTTTGTAAATTTATAATACCATTCTTACCATATTTATTTTACTAATATCATAATACAAACTTTCAATTTGTTCAAAATTTTTGGCAAATACAGTAATTGAAACAGAAATATAAGTCCCTTTATTACTCGATTTTATTTGAGGAATGTAATCCCCGGGAATTTTTAATTGTATGACTTTTACTAACTGATCAATTAGCTCAGGTCTTGCTATTCCTATGACTTTATAAGTAAAAGAACAAGGAAATCGTAATAATTCTTCCAATTTAGTTTTCATATAAACACCTATCATATAGTATATTATTAATATAATATTTTTTAAATTAAATTATTAAATATTTAATAATTTAATAAAAATTATTTATAATTGGCACTAATTTAGTTATAAGTTATAATTTATACATATTAACATACTTAATATTTAATATTATAATACGTATGTTTTAACTTAAAATTTACATTTTATAGATTTTATTATGCTAAAAATTTTTAATACTATTTCTCATTCTAAAGAGAAATTTATACCTATCAAAAACAATAGAGTTAATATATATGTATGTGGAGTAACAGTATATAATTGTTGTCATATAGGACATGGAAGAACATTTGTAATATTTGATATTGTTTCTCGTTATTTTCGTCATATAGGTTATAAAACAAATTATGTAAGAAATATTACAGATATTGATGATAAAATTATTAGTTTATCCATTAAAAATAATGAAAGCATTACAGTTTTTACTAACCGAATGATAAAAAGTATGCATCGTGACTTTTCTTTATTGAACATATTACCTCCTGATGAAGAACCAAAAGTAACTGAAAATATTGATGCAATAATTAAAGTAATCGATAATTTATTAAAAAAAAATTATGCATATGTTCAAAATAATGGAGATGTTATGTTTTCTGTAGATAAAGATGTTCACTATGGAAAATTATCTAACCAATTTTTAAAAAAATTAAAATTAGGAAAAAGAGTAAAAATTGATAAAAATAAGAGAAATCCTTTAGATTTTGTTTTATGGAAAAAAGTACCACTTTCTGAAAAATTTTACTGGAACTCTCCATGGGGGAAAGGTAGACCAGGTTGGCATATAGAATGTACAGCTATGTCTTCAGTGAAAATAGGAAATTTATTAGATATTCATGGTGGAGGAATAGATTTATTATTTCCACATCATGAAAATGAAAGAGCACAATTTAGTTGTTTTAAAAAAGAATCAAGAATAAATTATTGGATGCATTCCGGTATGGTGGTATTAAATAATAAAAAAATGTCTAAGTCATTAGAGAATTTCATTTTGTTAAAAGATTTATTATCTAAATATGACGGTGAAAGTATTCGATATTTTTTAATTTCAACACATTATAGAAGACCTTTAAATTACTGTGAAGAAAATATAAAGAAATCTAGTATTTCTTTACGTCGTTTATACGTTTCCTTAAGAAATACTCTGATAGATAAAAATTTTTCTTTTTTTCCTAATAAATATCAGGTTGCTTTTGAAAAAGCAATGCAAGACGATTTTAATACTCCAAAAGCTTTGTTAACACTACATTCTCTTTCTAAGAAAATAAATATATTAAAAAAAGAAAATAAATTAGAAAAAGTAGAAAAATTTTCTAATTTATTAAGAAAATTAGGAAAAGTTTTAGGACTTTTTTATTCTGATCCAGAGTTATTTTTACAAAAAAATATAAAAATAAAAGAAGAAAAAGAAATAAATTCTTTAATTAAAAAAAGAAATATAGCAAGAAAATTAAAAATGTGGTCTGTATCAGATAATATTAGAAAGAAATTATTTGAGTTAGGAATAATTTTAGAAGACGATAAATTATCCACAACTTGGAGAAAAAAATAAATAGTTTTTTGTTTTTTCATAAGCAATCATAGTATTTTCTAATAGACTAACAATAGTCATTGGACCTACTCCACCAGGAACAGGTGTAACATACGAAGCTTTAGAAGAAACTGATATAAAATCAACATCTCCAACAATTTTATTATTTTTTAATTTATTAATTCCTACATCTATAACAATAGATCCTTTTTTAATCCAACTTTTATTAATAAAAAAAGGTTTTCCGACTGCGATGATTAGAATGTCAGCTTGTTTAGTATATCTTTTCAGTTCTTTTGTAAATCTATGAGTAATAGTAGTCGTGCATCCTTCAAGTAGCATTTCCATACTCATAGGCCTACCAACTATATTTGAAGCTCCTACAATTACGCTATGCAAACTTCTTAAATTTATTTTTTCTTTTTTTAACAATGTAATTATTCCCTTTGGAGTACAAGGCCTAAAAATTGGTTTTTTTTGAACTAAACAACCGATATTAAATGGATGAAGGCCATCTACATCTTTTTCAGGGTTTATATGACTAATAATTTTTAATGAATTAAACTTTTGATCTATTGGAAATTGTACTAATATTCCATTAGTAAGAGAATCAGTATTCAATTTTTTAATTAAATTTAAAATTTGATTTTCATTTGTTTTTGTAGAAAAGTTCCAATGGTTAAAAATAATGCCTACTCTTTGGCAAGCTTCTTTTTTTCTTTGAATATAGACTATAGATGCAGGATTTTCTCCTATTGAAATTATTGATAATCCAGGTGGATTTCTTCCAGATTTGGTATACATTTTTATTTTATTTGAAATTCCCAATTCTATTTCTTGAGAAAATTTTTTTCCATTAATTATTTTAGCTAACATTTTTTAATATTTTTTTTAACTAATAATAGCATTATATTAGCATATTATTATAAATATTTTTTTTAAAAAAATTAAATTTTAATTAATTTTAAAATTAATTAAAATTTAATATTAAATTTTTTTAAAAAAATAATTGATTTTATGTATTTTGAGATATAGAATGTTATTTTTAATAAAATTAAAAAATAAAGCGCTTTTAGCTCAGTTGGATAGAGCAGCAGCCTTCTAAGCTGTAGGTCACAGGTTCAAATCCTGTAAAGCGCACCAATAAAATTTATTTTTCCAAATTTTTAATTTTTTTTATTTTTTTGAAGAATATTTTTAATTAAATAATTAATTTTTGTAATATTATCCGAACCTTCAATTTTGTAATAACCTAAATTTCCTAACTTATTTTCTTTAATATAAAATTTAATCAAAGGAACAGTTTTTTTTTTATATTCTAAAAATCTATATTTTAAAGAAGAAATATTGTCATCTTTTCGATAAATTAATGGTTCTCCAGTTATATCATCTATCCCTTCTTTTTTTGGAGGTTTAAATTGACTATGGTATAGTCTTCCAGAAGAAGGATGTACCATTCTTCCTATAACTCTTTCAATTAAAACTTTTGTTGGAACATAAAAATTTATAACAATATTTATTTTTATATTATTGTTTTTTAAATACATTCCTTGAGATAGTGTTCTAGGAAAACCATCTAATAAAAAACTATTTTTACAATCTTTTTTTTTTATTCTAGATTTGATTAATAAAAATAAAACTTTATCAGGAACTAATTTTCCTTGTGAAATTAAAAATTTAATTTCCTCTCCTAATTTTGTTTTTTTGTTAATTTCTTTTCTCAGCATATCTCCTGTAGAGATATGCGGAATATTAAAGTTATTACTAATATAATCAGCTTGAGTTCCCTTCCCGCTTCCCGGTGCGCCTAATAAGATTATTTTCATATTTTTTTAATTTTAATGTTTTTTATATAGTAAAAATTTTTTGAGTTAATAATTTATTTAATCGAAAAACAAATTTATTTGGATCTTCTAATGATCCAGTTTCAACAAACAATGCTTGTTCAAATAATAGATATACCCATTCTTTCAACTGTTTTTTATCAGAAATATTATTTATATGTTTAATTAAAAGATGGTTAGGATTAATTTCAAATATATATTTTATAGGAGATGTTTTTTGTCCTGCTGCAGAAAATAGTTTTGCCATTTGTGTACTCATATCGGATGAGTCTGTTACTAATACAACAGGAGTTTCAGTTAATTTATTAGTAAATTTAGCTTCTTTTATTTTTTCTTTTAATATGTCTTTTACTTTTTCTATGAACTTATTTTTTTCGAAAATTTTTTGATTTATATTTTCTTCTTGTATTAGATTATTTAATGATTCGTCATTTTTACTTATTGATTGAAATTTTTTTTCTTTAAATTCAGTTAAATGATTCATCATCCATTCATCAATTTTATCTGACAATAAAAGTACATCAATATTATTTTTTTTAAAAAATTCTAAGTGTGGACTATTTTTAGCAGATAAATAGCTATCTGAAGTAATAAAAAAAATTTTTTCTTGTTTTTCCTGCATATTTTTTATATAACTTTCCAATGAAAGTGTTTGTTCAGATTTTTTATTGAAAACAGATGTAAACCGTAAAAGATTTGCAATCGTTTCTTTATTGTATAAATCTTCAGCTATACCTTCTTTTAAAACTAATCCGAATTCATTCCAAAATTTTTGATATTTTTCCGGTTTATCAATTGATAATTTTTCTAAAAGCTTTAATATTCTTTTTGTTAAAGTTTTTTTTAAACTACTAACAATCTTATTTTCTTGCAAAATTTCTCTAGAAACATTTAATGGCATATCATAAGAATCTATAATTCCTCGTACAAATCGAAGATAATTAGGTAAAAATTGTTGTACATCATCCATTATATAAACTTTTTTTACATATAACTTTAGTCCGTGTTTGTTATCTCTATTCCACATGTCCCATGGTGCTTTTGAAGGAATATAAAGTAGAATAGTATATTCTTGTGTTCCTTCTACGGTGTTATGTGTCCAAATAAGAGCGTTATTGATATCATTACTTATATATTTATAAAAATTTTGATATTCTTCATCTTTTATTTCGGTTTTTTTTAAATTCCATAGTGCTTTTGCTTTATTAATTTGTTTTATAGAAAAAGTTTTTTCTTTTTCATTATAAGAATTTATTTTTACTGGGATGGAAATATGATCAGAATATTTTTTTATAATATTATTAATTTTCCATTCTTCAAGAAAAATTTTTTCCGAATCGTTTAAAAACAAAATTACTTCTGTTCCTGTTTCTTTCTTTTTAATCTTTTGAATAGAGTATTCTCCTTTTCCAAAAGACTCCCATAGTACACCTTCATTTTCAGAACATTTAATTGATTTAGTTTTAACTATTACTTTTCTTGATACTATAAATGTTGAATAAAACCCTACTCCAAATTGACCAATTAATTTATTTTTTTCTTCAGTATTTTTTTTTAATTCATTTATAAATTTTTTTGTTCCAGATTTTGCAATAGTACCTAGATTTTCGATAATTTCATTTTTACTCATTCCTATTCCATTGTCTGAAATACTTAGAGTATTATTTTTTTTATCTATAGATATATAAATATGAAAATCAGTATTATTTTTATTTAACTCGGGGTGAGATAAAAAATAAAATCTTAATTTATCAATAGCATCAGATGCATTAGAAATAATTTCTCTTATAAAAATTTCTTTATTTGAATATAATGAATGAATCATTAAATGAAGAAGTTCTTTAGCTTCTGATTGAAATGAATGAGTTTCTTTTTTAATTTTTTCCATATATTTTCCAAATTATAAGTAAATAATATAACGTACATATAGTTAAATAAAATTAAATTAATTTAATCTTTTTAAAATTAGATAATTTTAATTTAAATTAAAATTTTTTTATTAAAAAGGTAAAGAAAAACCAGAAGGTAATTGCATGTTATTTGACATATCTGACATTTTTTGTTTTTGAATTTCAGAAATTCTTCTTGATGCATCATTAAAAGCAGCAACAATTAAATCCTCTAGCATTTCCTTATCATCAAGCAATAAAGTTGGATCTATTTCTATTTTTCTGCAATTATGTGCTCCATTAATAGTAATTTTAATTAGACCAGCTCCTGATTCTCCAGTTACTTCTACATTAGCCATCTCTAATTGAACTTTATTCATTTTTTCTTGCATTTGTTGAGCTTGTTTCATAAGGTTATTTAAACCATTTTTATTAAACATTTTTTTCTCTTTATTTATTTGATAAAAATATAGCATATATAGTAAAATTTATTTTTTAAAAATAGAATCATCTATCTCTTTAAAATTTGTTTGAAAAATTTTTTCTATTTTTTTTATTTTTTCATTAATAATATTTATTTCATTTTTTTTAAAATTTTTTGTTTTTTCATTTTTATTTTTTATAATATCTAAATTTTTTAAATTTTTCAATTTTGTTTTATCATTATTATTAATATTTTTTTTTAAAAAAATGTTGTTTTTTTTATTAAAAAATTGTTTTTTTTCTATTTTTTCGTTTTTATTATTAACAGTAATAGAAGATTTTATTGGTAATTCAAAGTTAATTTTTTTTTTTATATTAATTATTTTTTTTTTTTTTTTATTATTTTATAAGTTAATGTTTCTCTTTCATGAAAGTCATTTAAATTTTCATTTAAATTTTTTTTTAATTCAAATTCTTTTTTGGATAATGAGTTAATTAAGTTAACTTCATCGTAATTAAACATATTTTTATATCTTAAATTATTTGAGGAAATGTATGTTTCTTGATCTATTGATAATAATCGTAGAAAAATAATTTCTACACCCATTTTTTCTGTAGGTGAATATTTTAGTTCTTTTCTTCCAATTAATATTAATTTATAATATAATTGAATGATCCTTGAATCAATATTCTTTGACAACTCTAATATGTTTTCCTTATATTCCCCTATATCATGTTGTTTGCAAAAAGAAGGAAAAAATTGATTCATAGCAATATAATGTAAAATTTTTAATATAGTTATTAATATTTCTTCCCATTTAATGGATAAAGAATTTATTTGTTTAAGTAAAGATTTAAATTCTTTGATATTTTGTGTAATTAAAGAATTTGTTAAAAAGAATGCATAATAATCATTTATTCCTCCTATTATTTTTAATACATTTTTTGTTTTTATTTTTTTAAAATCAATAGAAATTGCTTGTTCAGTTAAGTTTAGAGCATCCCTGATACTTCCCTCTGCTGTAATAGCTAATAATTCTATAGCTCTAGGTTCAAATTGAATATTTTCTTTTTTTAAAACATGTTGAATATGATTATTAATGTCGATAGATGATATTTTTTCCAAATGTAGTTTAAAACATCTTGAAAGAATAGTATCTGGTATTTTTTCAATATTAGTCGTAGCTAAAATAAATTTTATATGTTTAGGAGGCTCTTCTAAAATTTTTAGCAAAGCATTAAAGCTATGTTTAGAAAGCATATGTACTTCATCAATTAAATATATTTTAAATCGACTTTGAGTTGGAGAATATTGTACACCTTCAAGTAATTCCCGCATATCTTCAACTTTTGTTCTCGAAGCGGCGTCTATTTCTAATAAGTCTAAAGAACAACCTTTTTCTATATTTTTACAATTTTGACATGTTCTACAAGGATTACTAGTAATTCCTGAAGAACAATTCAAGCATTTAGAAAGTAAACGAGCTATACTTGTTTTTCCTATTCCTCTCATACCGGAAAAAATCCAAGTTTGATGTATTTTATTTAAAGATAAACTATTAGATAAAGCAGTAACAGCAGTTTTTTGACCAATAACTTCAGTTAATAATTGAGGTCTATATTTTCTAGCAAGAATTTGATAATTCATATTATTATATAATTAAATTATGGAGTAAATAATAATATAATTATAGAAGATATAATCTTCAATTTTTTATATTATCAGTTGATAAAGATTAAATTTTTCTTGAATTTTTTTAAAAAAATAGTATAGTTAGCTTAACTTCATTAGCATTGTTTTGTGATGTTAATTTAAACAACTGGTCAGGTTTGGAAGAAAGCAGCCAATTTAAATGATACAGGCATATTAATAATGTTAATGAAGTTTTTTAAATTTTATAAAGATTGAAATTTTTTCATTTTCCAGTAATTTCCCTTTTTTTCTAGTAAGGTTTTATGCGATCCTTCTTCTATTATTTTTCCATTTTCTAAAACTATAATATAATCAGCATTAACAATTGTAGATAAACGATGAGCAATTATTATTAATGTAGTTTTTTTCTTTATAGATAATAAAGCTTTTTGTATGGATTTTTCTGTTTCAGAATCTATATTTGCAGTAGCTTCATCAAGTATTAATATTTTAGGTTTTCTTACTAAGACTCTAGCTAAAGCTATGAGTTGCTTTTGTCCAACAGATAAGTTATTTCCTTGTTCTCCTAAAAAAGAATAAATTCCATTTGGAAAAGAATTAATTAAACTAGATAAATGTACAATATCTAAAATTTCCCAAAGTTTATTTTCAGAAATTTTTTTTCCTAAGGTTATATTTTCAAAAAAAGTATCTGCTAATATAATAGGGTCTTGTTGAACCATTAAAATTCCTTCCTTGATAGTTTGATAACTTAGAGAGTTTATATTATTTCCATCTATAAAAATTTTTCCTTTTTTAATTGGATAATAACCCATTAATAGATTAGCCAAAGTACTTTTCCCACTTCCTGTATGACCAACAAATGCAATGAAATTTTTTTCAGGAACATGAAGATTAATATTTTTTAAAACATGCATATTATTACTTTCATATTTAAAATCTAAATTTTTTATTTCAATTTCCCCTTTTTGTATTGGAATTATTTTTTTTCCAAATTTTTCTTTTGGAGAATCTATGAGTTCAAAAATTCTTTCCCCAGCTACTATTGCTTGTTGAAGTATAGATTGTTGACTGCTAATGGTAATTAAAGGTTCGCTAAGTCTACCTAAATAACTCATAAAAGCATATAGTGTTCCCACTTCAAAAATTTCATTAGGAATAATACTTATAAGCAATATTAAACTACATAAAATGCAGGAAGAAATTAAACTTAATAATGGTCTTAATAAAAATCCATCTAATTTTAAAATTTTCATTCTTTCTAAATAATGCAAATTACTAACTTTTTTTATTAAGAGTTTAAATTTTTTTTCTTGGTTAAATTGTTGGATAACATTCATTCCATTAATATATTCATTAAACTTATTATTTAAATTTGCTACGTAATATCTAACTTTTCTTAAAATAGGAGTACTATAATGTTGGTAAGTTACCATTATTATTATTACTAATGGAAAAATAATAATAGAAATTATTGCCATATGCCATTCTAGACTAAACATTGCAATAATAGTTATTGCAATTAATACTATACTTCTCATAGTAGTCGCTATAACAGTATCATATAACTCTTTTATTAGCTCCGTATCATTTGTAATTTTAGAAATAATTTGCCCTATTGGTTGAGTATCAAAAACACTAATTGGTTGGAATAATGCTGCTTTCATAACATCACATCTTAATTTTTGCACTATTTTTAATGCTGTTTTATTAAAAACTACACTTTGAAGATAATATAAGTAAGCAGAAATTATTTGCAGTATAATAAATACCAATATAAAAAAAAGTACTTCTTTTATTGATTCAGAATGTTGCAAAATAATATTATTAATAAAATAACTAATTAGTATTGGTCCTATCACTTCTGTAATAGATGCAAATAATAATAAAAATAGTGCTATGATAAAAAAGTTTTTCCAGATTATTCCGTACAATAGTAAACGTTTTAATACGGACCAAAATGAGATTAGATTAACCATAATAATATTTTCCTAATATTTTTTATCTAATTCTTCTAATAATTTTTGATCATAGTAAGTTTTACTATACCATTTATTGTTTTTTATTAATTCAAGATGAGTACCTTTTTGTATTTCGGAACCTTTATTTATTACTATGATTTCATCGGAATTAGAAATAACAGATAGTTTATGACTACTAATTATCATGGTTTTATTTTTTCTATTCCATATATTTAAGTTATTTAAAATTTTTTTAGCAGTATATCCATCAATTGCAGATAAGGCATCATCTAAAATTAATATTTCTCGATTTGTTAGTAATGCTCTAGCAATTGCAATTCTTTGTTTTTGACCTCCGGAAAGCATAATTCCTTTTTCACCTACTTGAGTTTTGTAACCTTGAGGTAATCGAATAATGTCTTTATGTATGCAAGCAATAGAGGAAACGCGTTCAATGTCTTTAAAATTTAAGCGAGTAGTTCCTAAGGAAATGTTATTTTCTATAGTATCTGAAAACAAAAAGGTTGTTTGGTTAACAACTGCTAATCTAGATCTCCATTCATTTAAATTTATTTTTGATAAAGAAATATTATGAAAAGATATATCTCCTTCTAAATGAGTAAAATTATATTGAATTAAATTTAAAAGAGTACTTTTTCCACATCCCGTAGGACCACATAATCCTAATTTTTTCCCTGGTTCGAGAGAAAAAAATAAATTTTTGATTGATGATTTTTTGCTATTAGGATAATTATAATTTTTTATTTTAACATTTAAAGTACCGGGAAATGATGGTATATGTTTTTTTTTATTTGGTTTTTTTTTATTGTTAAATTTGATAATTTTTTCTATTCTTTCCCAAGCTGCACTTCCTCTTTCTACTATGTTAAACATCCATGCTAAGGCTAACATAGGCCAAACCATTAAACCAAGATACATAATAAAAGTTGTTAATTCACCTAATGTAATTTTATTGTTCCATACTAACCATCCTCCTTCAGTAATAGCTAATAAATTTGAGCAAGCAATAGTCAAATGTATAGTTGGATCAAATAAAGCATCTATTTTAGCTACTTGCATATTTTTTTCACCAGCATTTTTTGCTATTAAATTAAATTTTTCAGATTGTTTTTTTTCTAGTCCAAATGATTTTATCATTCTAATACTAGTTAAACTTTCTTGAGTTTGATTATTTAATAAAGAAAAAGAAGTCTGTGCTTGATAAAATGATTTATGCAATCTTTCACCATATCTTTTTATAATTACTGCCATAACAGGCATTGGTAAAAGAGAAACTAAAGTTAATATCCAGCTAATTTGAGAAGTCATAACGACAATAACTAAACAACCCATTACTAATGAATCAACAAGTGTTAATACTCCTTCTCCGGAGGCGAATACTATTCGATCTACGTCATTTGTTGCACGTGCAATTAAATCTCCAGTTCGATATTTTAAAAAAAATTCTTGATTTTGTTTGCTAAAATAAGAAAATAACCTTTCTCTAAGTTCAATAGCTAATTTATAAGCAGCACCAAATAGTAATACTCTCCAAATATATCTTAATATATATACAACAATAGCGGCTATTAATATGATTCCTATCCAAGGAAAAATAGTTTTATTTTCTATTTTTTTTTGGATTATTAAGTCTACTAACATGCCAACAAGTTTAGGAGGTAATAATTGTAAAAATGCTATAATAATAAGAAGAAAAACAGCTCCTAGATATCTTTTCCATTCTCGTAAAAAATACCAACTTAATTGTTTAAAAAAAATCACAAAAAATTCCTAAAATTTTAAAGTAAATATTTAAAAAAATTTGGTTATTAGTAATCATATTGATATGTATAAAAGATATAAAAATTTTATCTTTAATGTTTTTATTTTAAACCAAACATGTTTTTGTTGAAAGTACGATACTATCACAAAATATATTTTCTATATAAAATTAATTTTTTTAAATTTCTAAAGAAAAAAATATTTATATAATATCAGTGATATAATTATCAGTTTAAATTTTAAATTTTTTAATAAAAAAATGAAAAAAAAAAGTAAAGCGTTAGTAATTTTTAGTGGAGGGCAAGATTCTACTACTTGTTTAATTCAAGCAAAAAATAAATATAAAGAAGTACATGCTATTACTTTTAATTATGGACAACGTCATAAACAAGAAATAAAAGCAGCTATTGATTTAATTAAAATTATTAATATTTGTAAGCACAAAATAATTGATATTTCTAATTTGAATGAATTGTTTTTAAGTAGCTTAACTAAACAAAATATATCTTCTGTAAAAAAAAAAATAGTTTTTTAAATTTGCCTAATACTTTTGTGCCTGGAAGAAATATTTTATTTTTAATATTATCTTCTATTTACGCTTATAATAATGATATTCAAGATATTATTTTAGGAGTTAATCAAATAGATTTTTCAGGATATCCAGATTGCAGAAGCAACTTTATTAAAAGTATAAATAATTCAATAAGATTAGGTATAGGTTATCCATTTTTATTAAAAACACCATTAATAAATTTAAATAAAAGTGAAATATGGGCTTTATCAGATTTTTATAATCAAACTTCTTTAATTATTCACCATACTTTAACATGTTATTTTGGAGTTAAAGGAATAGGTTGTCATAAATGTAAAGCATGTCAAATTAGAAATATCGGTTATAAAAAATGGAAATTAAATAAAAAATTTTTTATGCAATCATTAAGATCAAAAATTAAATTAAATTAATTTTTATTTATGGAATAATTTCATTTATTGCTTCTAAAGTTTTATAAAATATATGTTTTTAACGTTTAAAATAATATAATTTTTTTAAAAAAATTATATTTTATTAGGATATAAATTTAAAAAAATGGCTGGCATAAAGTTTAAATTTCGCCAGCCGTTTTTAAAAAAAGTAAATTAATTTAAGATAAATTAAATACTTTGAAAAATATATGGATTATTTTCTAATGCTAAATTTAATACTTCTTCGATTTTTTTAACTGGATATATTTTTAAACCTAATAAGATATTTTTAGGAATTTCTTCTAAATCTCTTTTATTTTCATAAGGAATCAATACTTTTGTAATTCCCCCACGGTGAGCAGCTAACAGTTTTTCCTTTAATCCACCTATAACTAGTATATGACCGTGCAAAGTAATTTCTCCAGTCATAGCTATAGTTGATTTGACGGGGTTATTGGTCAAGCTAGACACAATAGCTGTGCACATTGCGACTCCTGCGCTGGGCCCATCTTTTGGTGTAGCTCCTTCTGGTACATGAACATGTATATCATGTTTTTCATAAAAATTTTGATCAATTCCTAACTTGTTAGCATTTGAGCGAACAACTGTTAAAGCAGCTTGAATAGATTCTTGCATAACTTTACCTAAAGATCCAGTATAAGTTAACTTCCCTTTTCCGGTTACACATTCTGTTTCTATAGTAAGTAAGTCTCCTCCAACTTCAGTCCAAGCTAATCCAACTACTTGCCCAACACAATTTTTTTTGTTAGCTTTCCCATATATATATTTTTTTATTCCTAAATATTCTTTTAAGTTTTTTTCAGTTATTAAAATTGATGTTACTTTTTTGTCGAGTAGTAATAATTTTACAGATTTTCTACATATTTTAGACAATTCTCTTTCTAAGTTTCGAACTCCTGCTTCCCTAGTATAATATCTAATTATATCTAATATAACGCTATCTGTTATATATAATTCTTCTTTCTTTAATGCATTTCTTTGAATTTGTTTTGGTTTTAAATGTGTTTTTGCGATATTTAATTTTTCATCTTCAGTATATCCAGAAATTCGTATGACTTCCATACGATCTAATAAAGGAGAAGGTATATTCATAGAGTTAGATGTAGCTACAAACATAACGTCGGATAAATCATAATCTACTTCTAAATAATGGTCATTGAAAGATACATTTTGTTCTGGATCAAGCACTTCTAATAAAGCAGAAACTGGATCAACTCGCATATCACAGGATATTTTATCAATTTCGTCTAATAAAAAAAGAGGATTTTTAACTCCTACTTTAGCCATTTTTTGTATTAATTTACCTGGCATTGAACCTATATATGTTCTTCTATGACCCCTAATTTCAGCTTCATCCCTCATCCCACCTAAAGCCATTCGTACATATTTTCTTCCAGTTGCTTTTGCGATAGATTTTCCTAAAGAAGTTTTACCTACCCCAGGAGGACCAACTAAACATAAAATTGGACCTTTCATTTTTGAAATTCTACACTGTACTGCTAAATATTCTAGAATTCTTTCTTTTACTTCTTTTAATCCATAATGATCTAAATCTAATTTTTTTTTAGCTACTTTTATATCTTTTTTAACCTTACTTCTAGAATGCCAAGGAACTTGTATCATCCAGTCAATATAACTTCTTACTACAGTCGCTTCAGCTGACATAGGAGACATCATTTTTAACTTTTGTAATTCTAGTAAAGTCTTTTTTTTGGCTTCTTTTGGCATTTTAGCAGAAATAATTTTCTTTTTTAAATGTTCATGTTCATCAGGAACATTATCAATTTCTCCTAATTCTTTTTGAATAGCTTTAATCTGTTCATTTAAATAATATTCTCTTTGACTTTTTTCCATTTGTTTTTTTATTCTATTTCTAATATTTTTTTCTATTTTTAATAATTCTATTTCTGATTCCATTAAAGCCATTAAATACTCAAGTCGGTTATTTATTGATGTTATTTCTAATATCGATTGTTTGTCCTTTAACTTTAAAGGTATATAAGCTGATATAGTATCAGCAAGTTTAGTAGCTTTTTTGATGTTACTAATTGAAGTCAATATTTCAGAAGGTATTTTTTTATTTAATTTGATATATAAATCAAATTGAGATATTGTTGCGCGAATTAATACTTCTTCTTCTTTTTTTTCAATAGCACTATCTTTTATTTTCTCAATTTCAGCAAAAAAATATTTATTATTTTCATTAAAAGAAATAATCTTTGCTCTTTGTAAACCTTCAACTAATACTTTTACTGTTCCATCAGGTAATTTTAGCATTTGTAAAATAGAAGCTATTGTTCCTACCGAAAATAAATCATTAGATTTAGGTTCTTCCATAGAAGCTTTTTTTTGAGCTACTAATAAAATTTTTTTGTCATTATTCATAGATTTTTCAATACATTTAATCGATTTTTTTCGACCTATAAATAACGGAATTACCATATGCGGATAAACTACGACGTCACGCAATGGTAATACAGGAATTTCAATGCGTTCAGAACGCTCAATATTCATAGAGCTCTCTCTTAGTTTAATTTCCGATAAGTATTAAAAACTATAATTTAGAATATACATAGAGGTAAAAAATTTTAATTTAGTATATCTTTATGTAGAGTTAACATTCAATTAAAAGTAATTAAGATTGTTTAAATTAATATAAATAAATTGCTTAATAGCTAATTAAACTATTTTTTTATTTGTTATTATTTTTATAAATTATTTTAGGAGTATTTATTCCTTTAACTACTTTTTTATCAATTAATACTTTAGTCACATTTTTCATTGAAGGTAAATTGTACATAGTTTCTAATAAAATATTTTCAAGAATTGATCTTAAACCTCTAGCACCAGTTTTCCTTTGTATTCCTTGTTTTGCAATTTCTTGAATAGCTTTTTTTTCAAATTCTAAGGTTATGTTTTCTATTTGAAATAAAGCTTTATATTGTTTTATTAAAGAATTTTTAGGTTCTTCTAAAACTTTAATTAATGATTCTTTATCTAATTCATTTAATGTTGTTAATATAGGTAATCGACCTACAAATTCAGGAATTAAGCCAAATTTAATTAGATCTTCTGGTTCAACTTTTTTTAATAATTTATAATATGTGTTTTTTTTTGATTCAGTTTTTAAGGTTGCATTAAAACCTATACTTTTCCCAGTTTTAATTCTTTTAGAAATAATTTTTTCTAACCCTAAAAATGTTCCTCCACAGATAAATAAAATTTTAGAAGTATCTATTTTTATAAATTCTTCTTGAGGATGTTTCCTTCCACCTTTAGGAGGAATTGAAGCTATTGTTCCTTCTATTAATTTTAATAAAGCTTGTTGTACACCTTCTCCAGATACATCTCTAGTAATAGAAGGATTATCCGACTTTTTAGAAATTTTATCAATTTCATCTATGTAAATTATACCAAATTCCGCTTGACTAACATTAAAATTACTGTTTTGTAAAAGTTTTTGAATAATATTTTCAACATCTTCTCCAACATAACCAGCTTCAGTTAAAGTAGTGGCATCTGCTATAGCAAAGGGAACGTTTAGTAATCTAGCTAATGTTTCAGCTAACAAGGTTTTTCCACTTCCAGTTGGTCCAATTAATAAAATGTTGCTTTTTCCAAATTCTATATTGTTTTTATTATTAGTATGTACCTTACGTTTATAATGATTATATACAGCTACTGATAGTACTTTTTTAGTTTTTTCTTGACCTATAACATATTGATTAAGTAAAGAATTAATTTCTTTAGGAGTGGGTAATTTTTCTAGTTTATAGTTTAAGTTATATTTTTTTTTCTCTTCTAAAAAAAAATTATAAAACAATTTTGTACATTCAAAACAGATAAAGACTAAAGGTCCAGCTATTATTTTTTTTGCTTCTTTTTGATTTTTTCCACAAAAAGAACAGTTTATATTTTTATTAGATTCAATATTTTTGTTATCTATCATTAATTACAATCCTATAAATTCAATTCGTTATCTTTTAAAAAATTTAAAATAATTAAAGTTTAGTTAATGTTAAGTAATATTTTTTCGATTATTTAAAATTGAATCTATCAATCCATATTTTAAGGCTTCTTTAGCTGAAAGAAAGCAATCTCTTTCGGTATCTTTTTCTATTTTTTTTATTGATTTTCCTGTTTGCATAGAAAAGATACGATTTAATTTTTTTTTAACTTTAATAATTTCATTAGCATGAATTTCTATGTCAGAAACTTGTCCTTTGCAACCTCCTAATGGTTGATGTATCATGATTCTAGAATTAGGAAGAGAAAATCTTTTGCCTTTTGTTCCTGAAGATAGTAAAAAAGCACCCATAGAACATGCCTGTCCTATACAAATAGTATTAATTTCTGGTGTAATAAATTGCATCGTATCATAAATAGATATTCCTGAAGAAATTACACCTCCTGGAGAGTTGATATACAGTGAAATATCTTTATTTGGATTTTCCGCTTCTAAAAATAAAAGTTGTGCAATAACAGAATTAGCTAAGTAATCTTCTATTACACCCGTTATAAAAATAATTCTTTCTTGTAATAATCGAGAATATATATCATAAGATCGTTCGCCTCTAGGCGTTTGTTCTATAACCATAGGTAAAAAATTTATTTTTTTATCTTCTTTAGATAATAAAAAATTATTATTAAACATAAATATTTCCCTGTATTTTAAAATTGCAAGTCAATATATATAAAAAATATATTTTTTTATGTGTTCAAGGCATAGTAAATAGCTTTCTTAAAAGAACATTTTTTTTTGATTTTTTCTGTTTTTTTTATTAAAAATTTAATCGCTTTATTTTCTAATAAAAGATTTTTTATTTCTTCTTTTTTTGTTTCTATATTTTTTTGAGAAAAATTTTTATATTCTTTTATTATTTTTTTATTATATATTCTTAGCTTTTCATCATTTATTTGTAGATTGTTTTCTTCAATAATTTTATTTAATAGCAACTTACTTTTTATTCTATTCTTAGATTGAAGAATAATATTATTATAAGGTAATGGTATTAAAAGATTTTTTTTATTTTTTTTAAAAATATAATCATTATAAATTTTTAATAATTTTGATTCTCTTTTAATCCATGTAAATGGTAACTTTATAGGATTTTCAGAAATTAAGTTGCTAATAATTTGTTTTTTTAAATAAATAAAATTTATATTTTTAATTTCTGATTTCATTTGTTGATTAATTTTTTCAAAAAATTTTTCAATTGAATTTTTCCAATTCATTAATTTTAAACTTTCTTCATTTATTAATTGCTTTTCTTTTTCTTTAATGGTTAAAACTTTTATTTCTATTTTAATTTCTTTCCCTTGAATTTTTTCTTCTGGATAATATTGATCAATATTAATAAATACAGAAAATTTTTCATTTTTAGATGAAAAAAATATTTTTTCTTCTATTTCTTTTAAAATTTCATTTTTTCCCATAAAAAAAGAATAGATTGAATTATCTAAATTTATTTTTTTATCCAGTAAAAAGATTTTATATCTTATTGTAACTTCATCCCCAATATTAATATTATCTTTCTTTTCGATCCAATTATTATTATAAATAAAGTTATCTATAAAAAATTGAGTGTCTTGATCATCGAAATTAACAATTAATTTCTTAATGTTATTAAACTTTTTTTTTCTTATTTTAACGGATGGGTATTTTTCAATATCTACAAAGTAAATAAAATCTTTTCCTGTTATATATTTAGAAGGATAATATTTTGGTTCTTTGATAGGTACTATTTTTTTTTCTAAAATAAAATCTAAAAATTTTTCCTTCATTTTTTTTAAAATAATTTTTTTTTCTATTGTAGTTTGGTAGTTTTTTTGAATTATTTGAATAGGAACTTTACCGGCTCGAAAACCATTTATTTTTATTTTTTTGCTAAAAGATAATAGTTCTTTTTTTATTGCTGTATTTATATCATCATGTGGAATTGTTATTTTTATATATTTTTTAGAATCTTTACTAGTTTTCATAGTATTTTACTACCCTTATAAATAATAATTTATGCTATTGATTTTAGAAAAAATATGAAAAGTATTTTTTAAGTTTAATAAAAAAATCTATTTTAATAAAATAAATTTTTTTTTAAAAAATATATTTTAATATTCAAAATTTTCAAAAATAAATATGCTTAAAGTAATACTTTGATATAATAATATTATTATAAAAAAATGATTATATATTTATTTTTTATAATGTATTAAAATAATTTAATTCTTTTATTACTTTTAATTATTCTAAATGTTAGAAATATAAAATTAAAAAATAATCAATTTATAAAATTTTTTTAAAAAAAATAAAAAATGTTTGTATAAATACATATTTTTTGAATAAATATTTTTAGTAAATAGAAAATTATTCGAAATTATTATAATATTTAAAATTTTATAAAACAAGAATATTGTTTTTTATCTTTTTTTTTAAAAAAAATAGTTAGTCATATTTAACATAAAATTTATTTATTTTTTTTTAAAAAAATTAAAAAATAAGTTATTATATTTTTTATACTTAATGATCAGTTTTTTAAAAAAAATAAATTAAATACTAGTAAAAAATTAAAAAAAATATGCTGTATATATAAGAAATATATTCTTTATTAAAAAAATATTATTTTTAAGGTTTGTAAAAATGAAATTTCCGATAAAAAAAAAAAATATTATAATAATAGTGTTAGTAACAATAATATTATTTATTAATTCTTGTCATGCTTCTTTATTAGAACCTAAAGGAGAAATAGCAGTTAATCAAAAAAAAATAATGTTATTTTCTTTAGGAATGATGTTGTTAATAGTTATTCCAGTTATAATAATGACTTTTTGGTTTATTATCAAATACAGAAAATCAAATATTAAATCTAAGTATACTCCAAATTGGTCGTACTCTAGAAATATAGAATTATTAGTATGGATAATACCAATATTAATTATTTTTTGTTTATCAATAGTAGCTTATACAACTACTCATAGATTAGAACCTAGTAAGCCTTTAATTTCCAAAATTAAACCAATAAAAATAAATGTAATTGCTTTAGATTGGAAGTGGTTATTTATTTATCCAAAATATCGAATAGCAACTATTAATGAAATATCATTTCCTAAAAATGTTCCTGTTCAATTCAAAATTACTTCTAATTCTGTAATGAATTCTTTTTTTATTCCGTCTCTTGGAAGTCAGATCTATGCAATGCCTTGTATGTCAACAACTTTGAATTTAATAGCAAATAGTTCAGGAAAATACAAAGGTATGTCTTCTAATTATAGTGGAAAGAATTTTTCCAATATGAAATTTTCTGTTTTAATTACAAAAGATAATTCTTCTTTTATTTCTTGGATAAATAAGGTTAAAAAAAATGGAATTTCTTTATATAATAAAGAAAAATATCTAAAACATATCTTTAAACCAGACGAAAATTATAAAGTACAGTATTTTTTTGATATAGATGATACTATTTTTAATAAATTAATTCAGAGTTGCTATTTAAAACCTAATAATAATATTAACAATAATTATAAAAAAAATTAATCTAATTTATTTTAAGAGATATAACAATGCTTGGAAAATTAACTTTATCTGATATACCATATAATGAACCAATTATTATGTTTACTTGTTTTTTAATCATATTAACAGTTTGTTGTATATTTTTTTTAATGACGTATTTTAAAAAATGGAAAATTTTTTGGACAGAATGGTGTTGTTCTGTAGATCATAAAAAAATAGCAATAATGTATATTATTTTGGCATTTGTAATGCTATTCCGAGGATTTGCTGATGCTATTATGATGCGATTACAACAAGTAATATCTTCTTCAGGAAAACAGGGATTTTTACCTTCTCATCATTATGATCAAATATTTACTGCTCACGGTGTTATTATGATTTTTTTTGTCGCTATGCCGTTAGTAATAGGTTTAATGAATTTTGTTGTTCCTTTGCAAATTGGAGCTAGAGATGTAGCGTTTCCAACACTGAATAACATAAGTTTTTGGTTAACTTTTAGTGGAGCAATGATTTTAAATATTTCTTTAGGAATAGGAGAATTTGCACAAACTGGATGGTTAGCATACCCTCCTTTATCAGAATTACAATATAATCCAGGAGTGGGTGTAGATTATTGGATTTGGAGTTTACAAATTGCTGGAATAGGTACAACTTTAACTGGGATTAACTTTTTAGTAACAATTTTAAAAATGAGAACAATTGGGATGAGTATGTTTAAAATGCCAATTTTCACTTGGACATCTCTTTGTACTAATATATTAATAATATGTGCTTTTCCTGTATTAACTGTGGTGTTAATGTTATTAACTTTAGATAGATATTTAGGTTTTCATTTTTTTACCAACAGTTTTGGTGGAAATCCTATGATGTATATAAATTTAATTTGGATTTGGGGACATCCAGAAGTATATATTTTAATTCTTCCAGCTTTTGGAATTTTTTCTGAAGTAGTTCCAACTTTTTCAAAAAAAACATTATTTGGATATGTTTCATTAGTTTGGGCTACTATTGCTATAACAATTTTATCTTTCATTGTTTGGTTACATCATTTTTTTACTATGGGATCCGGGGCCAATATAAACAGTTTTTTTGGTATTGCTACAATGATTATAGCTATTCCAACTGGAGTTAAAATTTTTAACTGGTTATTTACTATGTATAGAGGAAGAATAGAGTTACATTCTGCTATGTTATGGGCTATTGGATTTTTGATTACGTTTTCTATCGGTGGTATGACCGGCGTATTATTGTCTGTTCCAAGTGTAAATTTTGTTTTGCATAACAGTTTATTTTTAGTGGCTCATTTTCATAATGTAATTATTGGTGGTGTAGTGTTTGGTTGTTTTTCAGGGATAACTTATTGGTTTCCTAAACTATTTGGGTTTACTTTAGATGAATATTGGGGAAAAAAAGCATTTTATTTTTGGATAACAGGATTTTTTTTAGCTTTTATGCCTTTGTATTATCTTGGAATAATGGGAATGACTCGACGTTTAAGTCAGAATATAGAAGATCAATTTCATTCTTTTTTATTAATTTCAGCTGTAGGTACGTTTTTTATTGCTATTGGTATAATTTGTCAAATTATTCAAGTTATAAAATCGATTATTTTAAGAAAAAAATATGCTGATTTAACTGGAGATCCATGGGACGGTAGAACATTAGAATGGTCGACATTATCTCCACCTCCGGTATATAATTTTTTATTATGTCCTGAAGTTAAAGAAAGAGACGATTTTTGGAGAATTAAAAAAAATAATCATTTTAAAAAAAATAGTATATTTAATCAAAAAAATATAATTATCCCTAACAATACTAATATAGGTGTAATAATTTCTTTTTTCTCTATTTTATTAGGATTTTCTTTCGTATGGCATATTTGGTGGTTGGGATCATTATCATTTTTAACTATTATTTTAATATGGATTAGTGATAGTTGTAAAAAAAGTTGCAAAACTATAATTAATGTAAAAAAATAAAAAAAAATTAAAATAATAAAAAAATTGGGTTTATAAAAATGTTAATTAATAATTTAAATAATATTATTAAAAAAAAAGATATTTCTAAAAAAAAAGATATTAATGAAAAAATAGTTTTTGGATTTTGGATATATTTAATTAGTGATTGTATATTATTTGCTACAATTTTTTCAATATTTGCTGTAATGACTAATAGTGTTTCATATAATTGGATTAATAAAGATTTTTTTAATTTAAGAACTGTTTTTTTGGAAACTATTTGTTTATTAACTAGCTCCATTACTTATGGAATAGCTAGTATTTTAATTGATTATAATAAAAAAAAATATTTTTTTATCTTTTTGATCATTACTTTTTTGCTCGGATTTTCTTTTATTAGTTTAGAATTTTTTGAATTATATTCATTAATTTTAAAAGGTTATACACCAATCAATAATGCTTTCTTATCTTCTTTTTTTGTTTTAGTAGGTATGCATGGAATACATATTTTTTCTGGGTTGGTTTGGCTTTTAATATTGATTATTAATATAAAAAAAATAGGTTTAGTTAAAAAAACTAAAACTCAAATTAAGTGTTTAGGATTATTTTGGCATTTTCTTGATATTATATGGATTTGTATATTTACGTTTGTTTATTTATTTGGAAAATTAATATGAAAGAATTAAATTCTAGTAAAAAAAAAAATTTTTTTAAAGAAATATATATTTATGGAATAGGTTTTTTCTTATCGTTTATTTTAACAGTTTTTCCTTTTTTTATAGTAATTTTTAATTTTTTTTCAAAATTTCATTCTTTACTTTTTATTTCTGTATTTGCAATTATTCAAATAATAGTGCATTTTAAGTATTTTTTTAAATTAGAGTTTTCTATAAAAAATCCTTGGTATTTAATATCAACATTTTTTTCTTTAATAATTATTTTTATTATTTTTTTTGGATCTGTATGGATTATGTTTAATTTAAGTTTTCATTTAATGGATAATTAAAAAATGAATTTTACAATTTTTAAACAATATTTAGAAATTATCAAACCAAAGATTATATTAGGGAATTTAATACCTGTAATAGGAGGTTTTTTTTTAGCTGCTAAAGGAGATATTCATTTTTTTTTATTATTAAATGTGTTAATTGGAACATTTCTAGTTATTGCTTCTGGATGTGTATTTAATAATATTATAGATAAAGATATAGATAAAAAAATGCATAGAACAAGAAATAGAGCATTGCCTAAAAAACTAGTGTCGATTAACTTCGCTTTTTCTTATGGAACTTTTCTAGGAGTTTTAGGCTTTTTGTATTTATTTTTTTTTACAAATATATTAGTTTTTTTTTTAAATTTTATTGGATTTCTAATTTATGTTTTTTTATATAGTAAATATATGAAGCCTAATTTTGTTTATTCAACTATTATTGGTGGTTTTTCAGGTTCTTTACCTCCAATAATTGGTTATTCTGTTGTGGAAAACAAAATAAATTTATGTACTTTATTTCTATTTCTAATTTTTTTATGTTGGCAAATTATTCATTTTTATTCAATTTCCATCTTTCGATTTCATGATTATAAATCAGCTGATATACCTGTTTTTTCTGTTGTCAATGGTATTCGAAAAACTCAATATAATATATTATTATATATTATATTCTTTATTTTTTTTTCTATTTTTCTATATATTTTAAATGTTACTAATTATTTATATTTTTTAAGTATTTCTGTATTAGGATCGTGTTGGTTTATTTTAGGAATTTTAACAATTAATTGTTTTAGTTATACTTTATGGTCGAAGATCATGTTTTTTATTTCTATAGGGGTAATATTTTTTTTTAGTTTTTTAATTTCAGTATGTTATGTTAGTTAATAATTAATAATGATAAAGTTTATAAACAATTATTTGGCTTAGGTACACCAGCAATTTTACTAGCTTGTTTAGCAGCTCCTTTAGGAAATAAAATGAATAAACATTGACTAGTTATTTTTTTCTTTTTCTTATGATTTATAGTTGTTATTAATAATCTAATTGAAGGTGTAATTTTAAATTTAATATAAAATGTTCTTATAAAATGAACAATTTCCCAATGTTTTTTAGTCATTACAATAGATTCTTTAACGGCAATATTTATAGCTATTTTTTTATTCCAATTTTTATAATTTAATAAATAACCTTTATTATCAAATAAATTGGTCAAATGTTCTTTTTCCATTTTCAAAAAAATTGTTTTTTAATTAAGTAAATTATTATATATTATAAAAAATATATTTTAGTCAAGTTTTAAATATTAATAAAAATTAATTTATTTAAAATTTTTTTATTTTTTTTTGAAGTTAAATACTTTATTTTTTGTATTCAATAAATTAAAAAAATTAAAAAAATTAAAAAAAAAGATGTAAAAAATGAATATTAAAGAAATTAAAATTACTATTTTTGTATGTTTATTATTTTTTTTAAGAATGTTTTCATTATCTATTGTAGTGTCTTCATTTAGTCAATATGGATTAAAATTTAAAGATAGTAATAGTTTTTTAATTGGATTAGCAATTGGTAGTTATGGATTTTTTCAATTTTTTTTTCAAATAATATTTGGAATTTTTTCAGATAAATTTGGTAGAAAATTAATTTTAATTTTAGGAATGTTGTTATTTTTTATAGGTTGTATTATTTCGGCTTTAAATAAATCTATTTGGGGAATAATTATTGGAAGAGCTATACAAGGATCAGCAGCAATTTCTTCTGTTCTAATAGCTTGGCTTTCGGATGTAATTTCAATTAAAAATTTTTCTCAGTCTATGATGTTTGTAGGATTAACTGTTGCTTTTACTTTTTTTGCTTCAATTATATTTTCCCCTTTAATATTTTTATATTTTAATATAAGTTCAATTTTTTGGATATTATCATTTTTTTCAGTGTTATGCATAGTAGCATTATGGAATATTTGCGATTTATTTAAGAAAGTTAATATTTTAAAAAAGAAAACAAGAATTACAAAAAAAAAATTTTTTTCTATTTTATTTAATTTTAAATTATTTTTTTTAAATATTGGAACCTTTTTTCTTTATTTTATATTAACTTCTAATTTTATAGAATTGCCTAAAAAAATGAAGATATTACAAATATCACCTTCTTTGCAATGCAAAATTTATGGATTGACCATACTTATTTCTATTTTTTTTACTTTCTTTATCATTCGTTTTATTGAGAAAAAAAAATTTTTAAAAGAAACTTTCATTTTATTTGCAATGTTATTAATAATTTCAGAATTTATTTTTTTGTACTTTATAAAAAATTTAGGAGGATTAGTAATAGGTATTCAACTTTTTTTTATTTCATTCTCTATTTTTTCTTCTTATATTCCTTCATTAATTAATAATAATTCTTTTTATAGTTATAAAGGAAGTATTTTAGCTATTTATTATACTTATCAGTCATTAGGATCATCATTAGGTGGAATTTTATCTAGTTGGTTTCAATTTTATTATTCAATTTCACCTTTTTTTATATCTATAATAATGAATATATTTTGGTTAATTTTTATTCTTTATTTTTTTTATAACACTAAATATTTTAAAAGTTAAATTAATAATTGTACATTTTTAAATCCTTGTTTTATTAAATAAATCTTTTGTAATTTACTCATAATTCCTTTTTCACAATATAATAGCCATGTTATTTTTTGATCTAAATTTTTGAATTCATTTTCTAGTCGATAAAAAGGTATCCAACATATTTTCATGTTAGATATATTTATTGGTTTTTCTATATGTTCTTCATATGAACGTATATCTAAAATAGCAGTATAAATTGGACAATAAAAAAATTTTTTATTTTCTTTCATTTATTTAATATGAAAATATTTAGTTAATATACAAATATTATAATAAAATTATAAAAATAAAAAGTAATAGTTTTAAATTTTTATTTTTATAGTTTTTTTTTAGAACTTTGTGTATTTTAAAAAAATAATAAATTTATCAATTTATTAATTTATAATTAAATAATAAAATTATACTAAATATTTTTTTATGAAAAATAAGTTATCTTAAAATTGAGTAATGATATGAATCATTTTCTAAGAAAGTATCCAACTTTGTTATTAGCAAATTCTGTTAAAAAATTAAGATTATTATCAATTAAAACATTACCAAAATTATGTTTTGAATTACGACATTATTTAATAAATAGTATTCAAAAATTCGGAGGCCATTTTTCTTCTAATTTAGGTGTAATTGAAATTACTGTAGCAATACATTATGTCTATAACACGCCATTTGATAATTTATTATGGGATATAGGACACCAATCTTATCCACATAAAATATTAACAGAAAGATTTAAAAGTATATTTAGTGTTGGAAAGAAAAAAGGATTACATCCTTTTCCATCTTTTAATGAAAGTATCTATGATTGTTTTGGCACTGGGCATTCTTCTACTGTTATTAGTGCAGGATTAGGAATGTCTATAGCTGCTCAAAAAGAAAAAAAAAATAGAAAAACGGTATCTGTTATTGGGGATTCGGCTATAGCAGGAGGAATGTCATTAGAAGCTATCAATCATTCTGCAAATATTTTCTCTGATTTTTTAATCATTTTAAACGATAATAAAATGTCCATTTCTAATAGTATAGGCATGTTGAAAAATTTTTTTTCAATATTAACTAAGGAAAAAAAAAGTTTTTTATTTAAAAAAAAAGATTTTTATAGAGTTATAAATCAATGTGGAATAAATTATTATGGTCCTCATGATGGACATGATATATTATTCTTAATTAAATTTTTAAAGAAGTTACGTTCTATTCATGGAATTAAATTATTCCATATAAAAACTAAGAAAGGAAAAGGTTTTACTCCTGCTGAAAAAGATCCAATTAAATGGCATTTTGTTAGTTCAAAAAATAAAAGTTCTTCTCTTTTAGTTAAAAAAAAAATTACTTACTCAAAAATATTTGGAAATTGGTTATGTAAAATTGCAAAAAAAGATAAAAAAATTATAGCTATTACTCCTGCAATGTCTGTAGGTTCTGGAATAACAAAATTCTCGAAATTATTTCCTAAACAATATTTCGACGTAGGAATTGCAGAGCAACATGCAGTAACTTTTGCTGCTGGCTTGGCATCTAAAAGATACAAACCAATAATAGCAATTTATTCTACTTTTTTACAAAGAGCTTATGATCAAGTAATTCATGATGTCTCAATACAAAACTTACCAATTTTATTTGTAATAGATAGGGCTGGTATAGTAGGTCATGACGGAAAAACACATCAAGGGATGTTTGATATTGCATATCTCAGATGCATTCCAAATTTTATTATTATGGCTCCTAGCAGTGGAAATGAATTATTAAAGATGTTAAATACAGCGTATTTAAATTTAAATAGTCCAATTGCAATAAGATTTCCTAAAAAAGAATTTACAAATAATATTTTATATTCGTTTAAAACTTTACCAATAGGAAAAGGTCTAATTAAAAGAATAGGAAAAAAAGCTGCTATTTTAAATTTTGGATCATTATTTTTTTCAGCTAAAAAGGTAAGTAAAAAGTTAAACTATACTTTAGTAGATATGAGATTTATTAAACCTTTAGATGCTAGTTTAGTTTTATTATTGGCAAAAAATTATGAATTTTTAGTAACTATTGAAGAAGGGATTATATCGGGAGGCGCAGGTAGTAGTATTAATGAATTATTAATGTTACATAAAATTAATATTCCAGTTTTAAATATAGGTTTACCAAATAAATTTATATCTCATGGAGATCAGAAAGAAATCAAAAAAGATTTGAAATTAAATTCTCAAGGAATTGAAAAAAGAATAGTAGAATGGTTAAATTAATTTTTTTATGAAAATATCATTACACTAATTTAATTAGTGTAATAGATAATTGTATCATTTTTTATTTTATTGTTAATTAATTTTTTAAATTTATTAAAAATAATAAGTATATTAAGAGTTAGAAGATATTTCTAGTTTAGAAACAACTTTATCTAATACTCCATTAATAAATTTATGACTTTTTTTAGCTCCAAATAATTTAGCAAGTTCTATTCCTTCATTGATTACAACTTTATAAGGAATATCTTTTCTTTTAATAAGTTCATATAAAGAAATTCTAAGAACTGTTTTTTCAATAGGATCTAGTTCAGTTATTTTTCTAGATAAATAAGGTTTTATGAATTCATCTAAAAATTTATAATGATCAGTAATTCCTATAATTAATTGAGAAAAATAAATTATATCTATTTCTTGTTCAGTTATTTTTTTTAAAAACTCATTTTTAATATCCAATATGTTGTTTTTTGATAATTGCCATGAATAAATAGCTTGTACAGCACATTCTCTTGCTTTTCTTCTAGTTAAGGGATTCATTTTTTTTCTTATTATAAAAATATTTATAAATATTAGATTTTTTTTAAAAAATTAATTATATAAATTATTGTTGGGTTTTAATATGATTCGTATATCTGAATCAATTTTCTGTATACTAGAAAAAGATAATTTAGGTACTTCTGAAATTTCTGAATACATATCTAATAAGCATAAAGGATTTGAGTGATGACCAAATAGTTTAGGGGCTATATAAATAATGAGTTCATCAATTAATTTATATTTTAGTAAAGCACCAGATAAAGAAGGTCCAGATTCGATCCATATAGTATTAATATTAGACTTTCCTAATATTTTGAATAGATGATGTAAATCTATTTTTTTTTTATAGGAAGGAACTAGTAATTGTTTTACATTTTTAGGCCAAGTCAAATTATCATATTTTAATCGAACTAAAATAATGTTTCCTTTTGTATATATAAATTTATTAGATGGAGTTAATCTATTTTTACTATCAATAATAATTCTAATAGGTTGATTTTTTTTATTTATATCGTATTTTTTCAATTTTTTATCATTAAATTCATGGTATCTTATGTTTAATGAAGGATTATCATTTAGTATAGTTTTACTAGTACTTAGAATAGCGTTGCTTTTTGCTCGAAAGTACTGAACATCTATACGAGATTTCTTTGAAGTAATCCATTTACTTTTACCATTTTGAAGAGAAGATCTACCATCGATAGACATTGCTAATTTTAATTGAATCCAGGGAATACCCGTTTTCATCCTTTTAAAAAATCCTTGATTTATATATTTTGCTTCATCTTTTAAAACACCTTCTTTTATGAGAATTCCCCTTTTTTTTAACCAGAGTAACCCTAATCCATTAACTTTTGGATTTGGATCTTTAGAAGCTATTACTACTTTTGATATACCAGCATAAAAAAGTGCTTTACAACAAGGTGGGGTTTTTCCATAATGGCAACAAGGTTCTAAAGTTATATAAGCTGTAGCTCCTTTTGCTTTTTTTTTTGCTTGTTTTAAAGCATATATTTCAGCATGTTCTTCACCTGATTTTTTATGCCATCCTTTACCTACAATTTTTGATTTTTTTACAATAATACAACCTACATTTGGATTAGGAAAAGTAGTAAACATTCCTAATTTTGCTAAATTTATAGCTTTTTTCATATAAAAAATATCTTTCATTCGGTTTCTCTATTTTATATAACAAATATTTTTTTTTAAAAATGATTAAAACCTGTTTGATTAAATTTTATAGATTTTTGAAATTCTAATAATTTATAACCTTCTTTTAAGTGAGTAATATTTCCAATATGTGTATAACGTACATTACAAAATTTCATTAAATTATCTAAACATATCTTTTTCTTTTCTGGTATAGTAAAACATAATTCATAGTCTTCTCCTGAGTATAAAACCCATTTCAACCATTTTTTTTTATTAAAGTTATTTTTTATTTTTTTTGATATAGGAAAATTTTCTAAGTGTAATTCAGCTCCACATCGACTAGAATCTAAAATATGTTTTAAGTCCATAATTAATCCATCTGAAATGTCAATTGCTGAAGTAGCAATATTTCTTAAAATTTTTCCTTGTAAAATTCTTGCGATAGGTCTTAGATGTTTTTGTACAAGAGTATTATAAACTTTATTATTTTTTATTGTAATTTTATTTGTTAACAAATCAAATCCAGCTGCACTATCCCCTAAAGTTCCTGTTACATAGATTAAGTCTCCAATTTTAGCTCCTTTTCTAAATAGTGCTTTTCCCTTTGGAATTAAACCATAAGCACTAATTGTGATACTTAATGGTCCTTTAGTTGTATCTCCTCCGATTAATTTCATTTTATTTTTATAAATTAATTTAATTAAATTTTTACTAAAAAATTTTATCCATTTTAAGTTTATGCTAGGCATTGTTATAGATAATGTTAACCATTTTGGTTCTGCCCCAACAGCTGCTAAATCACTAAGATTTACAGCAAGTGCTTTATAGCTTAAATCAATAGGGCTTATTGTTTTTAAAAAATGTATACCTTCTACTAAAGTATCAGTACTAATAGATAAAGTTTGATTTTTTGGTATTTTTACTATTGCACAATCATCTCCTATTCCTTTAATTAAATATTTATCTTTTTTTTTAAAACAATTAAAATATTTGTTTATAATTTTAAATTCGTCGATAGGCATTTTTTTAAATTTCTAGTTGTTTAAAAAATTTTAAATTTTTAAGTAAAATTTTTTGTTTTAAAAAATATTATTTTATTTTTTTTATAAGATTTATCATTTCCAAAGCAGAAATAGCTGCTTCAGAGCCTTTGTTTCCTAATTTAGTTCCAGCTCGTTCAATAGCTTGTTCAATAGTCTTTGTTATTAATATTCCTATTAAAATTGGGATTTCATGTTCAATACTAAGATTGGATAAATTTGAAAAAATAGGACTTGCTATAGATTTATAGTGAGGAGTATTTCCTTTAATAATTGTTCCTAATGCGATAATAGAATCGTATTTTTTTTTTTTACATAAAATTTTTGTAATAATTGGTATCTCGTAAGTTCCAGGAACATAAAATGTAAAAATTTTTTCTTTTTTTACTTGTCCGATTCTAATTAATGTATCAATAGCTCCATTTAATAAATGATTATTAATAAAATCATTGAATCTAGATATAATTATAGCAATTGATGCATCATTAGAAATGATATTCGACTTGAAAATGTTCATTTAAAAACCTTTTTTTATTAAAAAATGTTGTTTAATTTATAAAAATTTTTTTTATAATATAAAAATGTTAAATTTTTTACATTATTAATTTTAAAAGAAAATAATTAATTTTTTAATTTTTTATCTAAAAAAAGATAATATTAATATATATAATCTTTTTTAAAAAAATAATAATCTTAATGATTTTAAAATTTGTTAATAATAATTATTATATTAAAAATGATCATTTTTTTCTATTTTTTTTAAAAAAATTTAAATTTAAAAAAATTACTAAGTATCTGTGTAATTTTTTATATATATTTAAAATTTTTTTTAAATTTTTTTACTAAAAATATTTTATTTATTAATTTTTTTAGATCAAATATATTGTTTTTTTAATTTTTTTAATGTAATATATAAATATATCGCGGGATGGAGCAGTTTGGTAGCTCGTCGGGCTCATAACCCGAAGGTCGTTGGTTCAAATCCAACTCCCGCAACCAAAATAAATAAAATATTATTAATGTTTTTTCTTCTTTTTTAAATATTTTAAACTCCTCTTTTACAATAATTAGTTTTAACATAATTAATCGCAAGGTTAATGTTATTAATTTAAACTAAAATTAAAAAAATATTCTTAATAAATTCATTTTATTCAATTTATTAATATTCAAAATATAAATATATTAAGAGATTTAATTATGTATAAAAATCCTATTACTAACTTAGTGGAAGAGTTTAGACATAGTGTTCCGTATATTAATGCTCATAGAGGAAAAATATTTATAATTATATTATCTGGAGAAACAATTAAACATAAAAATTTTATTCATATAATAAATGATATAGGATTGCTGCATAGTTTAGGAATTCATTTAGTTGTAATTTATGATGCAAGTCCTCAAATTAAAAAACGTTTAATTAACAAAAAAATAAATTTTTATTATCATAAAGAAGTATTAGTAACAAATACAGAAATATTAGAGTTAGTTAAAGAAGAAATCGGAAAACTACAATTAGACATAACAGCATTACTTTCAATGAGTTTAACTAATACTCCTTCTCAAGGAGCTAACATTAATGTTGTTAGTGGAAATTTTATTATTTCTCAACCGTTAGGTGTTGATAATGGAGTTGATTACTGTCATAGCGGTAGAATTAGAAAAATAGATCAAGAATTTATTAAAAAACAACTTAAAAATAGATCTATTGTTTTAATAGGCCCTATATCAGTTTCTATTACAGGGGAAAGTTTTAATTTAATTTCTGAAGAAATAGCGGCTGAAGTTTCAATAAAATTAAAAGCTGAAAAAATAATAGGATTTTTTGATTCTCAAGGAGTTATTAATAAAGCTGGAAAGTTTTTTTCTGAATTATTTCCCAGTAAAGTAAAAGAAATGATTTTAATGAAAAAAAAGTATTTTTTTTCAACTTCCATGATTAGATTTTTAAAATCTTCCATCAAAGCTTGTTCTGGAGGAGTTCGAAGATGCCATTTAATTAGTTATAAAAAGAATGGCGCTTTATTGCAAGAACTATTTTCGAGGGACGGAATTGGAACACAAATAGTTATGGAATCTTCGGAAAAAATTAGAAAAGCAACAATTAATGATATAGGAGGTATATTAGAATTAATTAGACCATTAGAAGAAAAAAAAATATTAGTTCGTAGATCAAGAGAACAGTTAGAAGTCGAAATTGATAAATTTATTATTATTGTTAGAGATAATTTAACAATTGCATGTGCTGCTTTATATCCTTTTAAAAATGAAAAAATAGGAGAAATGGCCTGCGTAGTAGTTCATCCAAATTATAGAAATTCTTCTAGAGGGGAGATGTTATTACGAATAATACAAAAAGAAGCAAAAAAATTAAATTTAAAAAAAATATTTGTATTGACTACATATAGTATTCATTGGTTTCAAGAAAAAGGATTTTTGTTAACAGATATAAATTCTTTACCTGAAAGTAAAAAAAGAATGTATAACTATCAAAGAGGTTCTAAAGTATTAGAATTAAGTATTCTTTAATGAAAAATTGTAGTTTTATTTAATTAATAGATTTATTAGTTCTCTAGATAATTTTTTAATTTTTCTTTAATCCCGCTATAGTTAACAATTTTCTTATTTGCTGTTAAATAAAGAATTTTTTTATTAGCATATAAAGTTAATTTTTTTTTTGATCTTGTAATAGCTGTATATAGTAATTCTTTACTTAAAGTTTTCACATCGATTAAAGGTAATAATAATCCTGTATGAGAAAATTCTGAACCCTGTGATTTATGAACCGTGATTGTCCATGCTGTTTCATAT
Organism: Buchnera aphidicola (Mindarus japonicus); assembly: GCF_039393905.1. NCBI lineage: Bacteria > Pseudomonadati > Pseudomonadota > Gammaproteobacteria > Enterobacterales > Erwiniaceae > Buchnera > Buchnera aphidicola. The sequence continues at coordinate 419,193 of NZ_CP135030.1, read as the reverse complement.
TCAGGTAATAAATTAATTGGAATAGTTTTAATTGAGTTGTCTAATGATAAAAAAAATACTAGAAAATTTTTCTTTGAATTTAGAAAAGTTATTCCAATATCTCCATTAAAAATTTTTAAATTTTTATTGTTTTTTTTTATTAATATAGGTTTTCCTACATACCAAATTTCTTTTTTAATCATCTTCGGTTGAATATAACCAAGATCTTTCATTTTTTCTTCTATATTGTTACCAACACGTTTTGTTCCAAACAATCCTTCTTTTAATGCACAAATTAAGCGATATTTATTAAATAAAGTAATAATTTTATTAGGAGAGTGTTGTTTTTTAATACTTTCAAAATATTCTTTATATTCTAAAACAACTAAAAGTATCATTTTTTTATATTCTTTATTATTAGTTACAGGGATGTATTTAATATCTGTAAAACTATTATTAATAATTTTTTTAATTATTTTTGTTTTTCCTAGTTTTAACATTGAAGAGAATTGTTGAATTCCTGATGTCGGTAAAAATCTATAATTTTTTTTTAACATACAAATATTATTATTAATAATTAAGTTTGATGTTTTTGAATTAGAGTTAACATCTAAAAAATTTATTTTTTTTAATAATTTTGTAAACCTTTTTGTATATCCATATTCATAAAAAAAAGAAATTTCTTTTAATAAATAACCTTTTCCAATAGGAGATAACTGATTATAATCTCCTATAAATATTAATCTTGTATGAGAGGATAAAGAATTTATTAATTTATACATCATAAAAAAATCAATCATTGAAGATTCGTCTATGATTAATATATCAGCATTAATATTATTTTTTTTTTCGTTGAATGAATGATTGATACTTGGTTTTATTTTTAATAAATGATGCAAAGTAGAAGAATATTTTGGAAAATATTGTTTTTCTAACTTTGTTAAATTTAATGTAGGAATAATTTTTTTAATAGAAAACAGTAAATTAGCAGCAGCTTTTCCAGTCGTTGCAGTTAATTTAATGATGGGAGTAGAGTATGAAAATCGAATAATTGAAATAATTAATTTGGATATTAGAGTAGTTTTTCCTGTTCCCGGGCCTCCAATAATAAAGGTAATTTTATTAAATATTGACATAAGAATTGCTATTTTTTGGAAAGAGTCTTCTTTATTAAATTTAATTTTTTTATTTAATCTTTCAAAAATTGATTTATTTATTTCTATAAAGTTATTTTCTTTCTTAATAAAATTAAAAATTTTTTTTTCTGTAAACCACGCTTGATAAAGATATAAATTATTTTTTGAAAAAATTATTGGTTTTTTACTATTTTCTGATCCAATAACTTCACTTTTTTTGAAAACTTGAATCCAATCTTGAAGAGAATTTATTTTTTTAATAACTTTCCACATTTTTTTTACAATTTTTTTTTGAGGATTATTGAAATATTTTTTTAATAAAAACGCAATAGGTAAGCAAATATTTCCTTTTCCATAAAAATTGCTTATGCAAGCTACTGCTAACATAATAGCAGGTTCATTTTTTCTAGAAATAAAATTAGAAAATTCGAAATCTATAGATCGAATTAATTTTTTTTTTACTGCTTCTTGTAATAATTTTTTCATTTTAATTTACTATTCTGACAAATTGGTATATTAATTTTTGATTTTTGCAATATAAATCATATCAATTTAAAGATTTTAAAAAAAATTAAATATTATTTTTTTGATCTTTAAATTAAAAAAATTAAATATTAGATTTAATTTTTAAAATTATTTTTATTTATAAAATATAGAATTAAGAAATTATTTTCCTTTAAAAAAATTATCTAGTTTATTTATACAATTTTCTTTAGGGAGAAAATGATAAATTCCATTATTTTCATTAGTTTTGTTTTTTTCTAAATACATTCCTCTAATAAATAAAAAATAAAAACCTCCAAAATTTTGATTAAAATTATATTTTTTAATTTTGTTTTTTAGATATCTATTAAGAGCGATTATATACAGTAAAGATTGTATATCATATCTATGTTTAATTATTTCCGATTTTATGTTTTTTTTTGAATAAAAACTATTATCGTAACCGAGCCAATTAGATTTATATTCTAAAATATAGTATTTTTTATTTGAAAAAAAAATAAGATCAATAAATCCTGTTAACATTCCTTTTTTTTTCTCAAAGTTAAATAAAGGAATTTCTTGATTTTTTAACCTAAATAATTTAATTATTTTATTAAATTTATAATCATTTATTATTTTTTTAATAGGATAAAAGAATTTTAATTCTTTTAGATATTCATTTTCTTTTAAATTTGATAATTTTAGACCATAATTATTAATTTTTTTTTGAAAAATTTGATACATCCAATTTTTTATTATAGGTATCCATTCTTTATTTAGTTTTACTTTGCTAATTTCTTTTAGAATATGGTAATCGTTAATTTTATCATTAAATTTACATTTTTTTAATATATTATGAAGCAAGGAACCAAATTCAACTCCTCTTGGAAAATAGTAAGGACTTAAAGTATCGTTGGAAACATTAATAATTTTTGCATTTGAATTTTTCTTTTTTTTATTAGTTAAAACTAAATTTTCCTTTTGTAATTTAGAAAAACTTGTTATATCCCAATAATTCAGAATCTTTCTATTAAATTTTTTAACATTTATTGGAATATTGACATTAATTTTTTTTTGAAAAATTTTTTCTTTGAAATTTGAAAAAAATTTAATATCTTCATATTTTTGTATTTCTTTTAAATTTTTTTTAAAAATAGAAAGATTGCATTTTTTTCCACGTTGAAGAAGATATCCAAAAGCACTATGATGTACGTTAGAAAAAATATTGTATTTTTTTTTTCGTATAGTTTGAACTCTGGCTATTCCTAAGCTGCAATGTATAATGGTTCTTGTTAAAGCAACATATAATAATCGCATATCTTCTGAAAGTCTTTCTTTATCTACTAATTTAGATTTTTTTGAATTTTCCTCTAAATTTATTCTAAATTGATTTTTTTTATTAGGGTATAATCCTATTTTTCTTTTTTTATAATTCATAATAAAAGGAATCCAAACTAGTGGAAATTCTAATCCTTTCGATTTATGTATAGAAATAATTTTTACGGAATTATTAGAATCTGGATTCTGGACGAAATTATTTTTTGGTAAATAATCTATATTATTAATTTTTCCTTCTAACCAATAAACTAATATTTTTTTTTCATTTAATAAAAAATATTTTTCATCTATTATTTTTCCTAAATGTAAAAAATTGTTTACGTTAAATATATTTTCTTTTTTTTCATTTAAGTTAATTTTTTTTTTCTTAATTTTTATCAAGTGTTTTATTAGGGAGAAAATTCCTAATTTTTCCCAAATTTTATAAAAATGATAAAATTTATTTATCGTAGAAGACCAGTATTCTAAATTTAAAAATATTTTATTTATTTGATTAGAATCATTTTCCAGTAAATTTGTGCATAGTGCTCTTTTAAGTTTCTTTTCATTTTTTGAGTCTAAAATGGCGGTAAGTATCCAAAATAATTCCTTTGCTTCTAAAGTATCAAATATGTTTTTTTTGTTCGATAAATAAATAGATGGAACATTATTTTTTTTTAAAGCATCCTGTATACAAATAGCTTCTATTTTATTTTTAACTATTACAACAATATCTTTTTCTGAAATAGACTTAATTTTATTTTTAATAGAAATAGTAGCATTTCCAGACCTTCCTCTTTCTAACCAATAAGAAATACTTTTTGCACATTCTTTAGAAATCCATTCTTCGTAATTTCTTTTAGAAATAATTTCATTTGAGTTAATAAATATAGAGAAAGAAGGTTGAATAATATTATTAATTTTAAAATAATTGTATTTGTTTTTTTTAAAGAAAGTAGAAGGAATAAATTTTATTTTGGAATTTAAAAATGGATTTTTAATTCTAGAAAACAATAAATTTATGTTATTTATTATGCTGGGTGTGGATCTCCAATTTTTTTCAAGAAAAAAATGTGATTTAATTTCGGATTTTGATTGAAAGTAAGAAAATATGTTAGCCCCCCTAAAATTATAAATAGATTGTTTTGGATCTCCGATTAACAATAAAAATATATTTTTTCTTTCATAAAATATTTTTTTTATAATTTTATGTTGTTGAAAATTAATATCCTGAAATTCATCTATTAGTACAGCACTAAAATCTTTACTTATTTTTCTTAAAAAATTATTTTTTTTCTTTTTTAATTCCTTAAACAGTAAGTTTGAAACATCAGAATATTCTAAATACCCAATATTTTTTTTTCTTAAGTTGGTATAATGTATAACATTTTTAATAGATAAAAGAATAAACTCTTTTTTTATTGAAAAATTTTCTTTTAAGAAAAACTCTGTAAAAATAAAAAAATTATATAGTGTTTTATTTTTTTTATTTTTTGTTTTATTTATTTTTTTTTTAAAGTAAGATAACTCTTTTGGAATAAAATAATCAACTGTTTTTTCTATTGCCCATTTATTTATTATATTTATCCATCTTTTTTTGTTTCTTTTATTAAAAATTCTTTTATTTATAATGAATTCATCTATCGAATTAAATATTTTTTTACTAACTCCTAACCAAGATTTTTTAAAGAAATTAATTTTTTTAATATTTTTTTTATGCAAATTAATTACACAATATTTTTTTTTTATTTTTAAATAAGGATTGTTTTTCTGATAATTTATCCAAGGTTCGATTTCTTTAAATAAATTTAAAGGATTTTTCCATTTTTTATAAATAATGTTTAGTAAATTTTTTGGAAGCAAAAAACATTGTTTCCTCCAAAAATCTATAGTAGTTTCTAAGTACATATTTCTTTCATTTTTAATATTATTTTGTGAACTTAAATGAAAAGTATAATAGTTTAATGTTTTAAAAAAAAAACTATCTATAGTAAAAATTTTAGCTTGATCTAAATCAAACTCTGCTTTTAAAAGCAGGGCTTTTGCTAATTCAAAATTTTTAATTTTATTTATAAAAACAATTATATTATTATTATTAATTTTCTTTTTTAAAATAGCGAGTTTTAATTCTTGAATAGTTTTTTTTATTCGTTTAAAGATTTCTTCTTTTGCTGACTTATTAAAAGTTAGAACAAGAATTTTTTTAACTGATAAAGGATTTTTTTCTTTTTTTATATTAATACCTAATATTAATCTTATATAAGTTAAAACTATAAAAAAAGTTTTCCCTGTTCCAGCTGATGCTTCGATTACATGTTTTCCTTCTAACAAAAAATTAAATATTTCTTTTATTTTTTTTACATTTTTTTTCATATTTTTTATAAAAAAATTAATCATTAATGTGATTTAAAATAGGAATAATCCATTTTTTACATGTTTTATATATTTCCTCAAGCAATTCTTCTGTTATTTCAGGTATAATTTTTTTAATGTATAAGTCTTCTTTTTCTCCTGGAATAATTGTATTTCCATTCCAAGTATCTAGAAAACTTTTTCTAGCTTTTATTGCAATTTTTTTTTCAGAAATTATATCTTTTTTAATTTTATCATATATTTTTTCTATCCAAGAAAAACTAGATTTTATTAATAACAAAGGATGATTTAATCCTTCTAAATATCCTTTAATATAATTTTCTAAATAAAATAAAGCTTCTTTTTTTTTTATAGGTGAAAAAAAATATTTTTTATTTTTTAATCCGTATATTACAGAATTCCCTTTTTTTTCGGAAATACAATAAATAAGGTGTTCTAACCATAGAGAAATCATATCATTATAGTTTAACAAAGTAGGTTTCCACTTTAAAATACCTGTTTTTTGAATATTTTCTAGTTTTCCATATATTATATTTTTAGATAAGCGAATATATATTTCTTTAGTTTTAAGGGTTGTTTTATTAATTAAAATTTTTTTTGTTAAGCATAATAATTCTTTATAAGTATTTTTATTTATATAAAAATAGTTAAAATTGTAAGGAAGTTCTCCAGAAGATTCAAGTTTTTTTAAAATTTTTCTTTCATTTTTTTTATTAATCATTTCATTTAATATTTTTTCATTAAGTTTATAATTTTCTAATGAGTTTAATGAAAAAGGTTCCATTTTTATAAGATTTTCGTTTTTTTCTGGAAATGTTATTCCAATTCTTTTTTTTAAAAAAAATCGGATAGGATTTTTCCAAAATAAAATAAATTTTTTTAATTTAATCTCTTTTTCAAAATAGAAATCTATTTTTTTAAAAAATTTAAATTCACGATTATTATTGTTATTATTTAATAATATATTAAACCAATTATCATCGAAGCTTTGGTAATTATAAACATTATTAAAATTTATAGCATCAAATGAATTTTCTGAATGAAATAAATGAATATGTTGTAATATTTCTTTTTCTGATTGTTCATCATTAATAAAATAACTTGTTTTAATATAATTTAATAATTTATTTATTAAAATAGAAGGATTAACTTTCAGATCGTTTTCTAATCTATAATTAATATAGCTTAAGATTAAATAATCTTTAGCGGATATCAAAATTTCTAAAAAAGTATAATAATCTTTTTCTTTTAAATCAGGATCTCCAATATTTTTGTTTTTTTTAATTAAATCAAAGTATTTAATATTTTCAACACGGGGATAAATATCTTCATTAAAACCAATTAAGTATATTACTTTAAATGGAATAATACTAAAATTATATAAGTTTGAGAAGTTTACTTTATTTTTTGAAAAATTTTTTTTTCTAAAAAATTTTTTTATATTAATTAAAAATTTTTTACTAAAAATATCAATAGATATTTTTTCTTGATAATTTTCTTTAATAGAAAAAAAAATAGTTTTTTTCCATATTTTTTTATATAAATCATATTTTTTTTTTAAAAAAAAGTCTTTTTCTAAAAAAAAATAAAATATCATTTTTTTAAAAATGGGTATCCAATCATTAAATAGTTTTGATTTTGAAATTATCTTCCTCCATTTTTTTAAAATAGTTATAAATTGAATTAATTTTTCTAGAATATTTATTTCATTTTCTTCTGTTATAGAGAAAGAAATGGTATTCATCCATGATTTTTCACTATTGTTCATTGCGTATCCCAGCAGAAATCTTTTAATTCCAAATTCCCAAGTATTTTTATTAGTTGGAGGTAAGTTTAATTTTTTGATATGTAGATTATCTAGTCCCCATCTAATATTAGAATTTTTTATCCAAATTTTTAAGATTTCTACTTCTTTTTTTGAAAAATTAAATTTTCTTGATATTAATTCATATTGTAACAATTCGATTATATCTGTATTGTAAAATTTACAATAATGAAATTTAAGTAATTTTTCTAGCAGGTAGATAATAATTTTATTTTTCTTAGATATTTCATTTAAAATGGTAAAAGGAATAAATTTTTCTTTTTCTTCTCTGTTAAAAACAGATTTTATTGTTGTTGAGTAGTCTTCTGTATTAGAACAAAGAATTAAAATATCTTTCGGAAAAATTTTTTTGTTTTCGTTTAAAATTCTTAATAAGTTATCATGTAAAATTTCTATTTCTCTTCTAATATTATGACAACAATGGATGGATAAAGAAAAATCTGTTTGTAATATTTTTTTTTTTAATTTTTGATCAAATATTTTCTTTTTATTAAAAAAAAATAATTTATTTTGTAAGTAGGGTAATAATTTTTTTTTAGGATTGTTTACTTTTTTATATATAAATAAATGTTTTTTTATTTTTATATTTTTTAACAAAAAAAAACGTTCATATGCATATTTAAAAAATTGAAATAAAGGATTCAATAAAATATTTTTTTCAATTTTATTTTTTATATTTAAATCGAAAGATTTATTTTTTTTTAAAAAATGTAATTTTTTTGTTTGGTAAGGAGAAATTATAAAAATATAAATATCTAAAAAAGGACTAATTTGATTAAAAAAATTTAAGTAACTACTGCATAAATGATGTATTCCTATCACAAAAATTCTTTTAGTAAAAAAGATATAATTAGATTTTTCAAATTTTATTTTCTTAACGTAAATATTTAATAATTTAGAAAAGTTCCAGTTTTTTTCTTTTTTAGTTAATATTTTCCATAAATTTTTTTGCCATTTTTCAGAAGAATCATTTTTATAAAAATTTATATCTCTTTCCCAACTATTAATTATTTCACATCTGTGTAATGAATAATTTATAAATAAATTAGCCATGAAAGTACAAAAATAAATTTTTTTTGTTTCGGTGTCAGTTTTATTTATACCAGAATAAATATTTTTTTTTGATATAATATTCATTATTTTCCAAGTTAAGGAGTCTTTTTCAAACTCATTTTTTTTTATTCTAATATTTAAGTTTTTTTCGAATGTTTTCCATATAAAGTTATATATAGTTTCAAATTTAATATTCGCACTAATTTTTTCTTTTTCGGCAATAAAAATATTTATCCATTGTTCCATATTTTTATTTTCTATTAAAAAATATTCTTTCTCAAATGGATTTTTTAAAGGGTTTTTTTTAATTAATTTTAAACACGTTTCAATAATTGAAGTTAGATTATTAGATGTATATAAATAAATCATATTAACCTTTTTTTATTTATTTTTTTTTACAGATATGTATGTCTATTTTTGGATAAGGAATATTAATTTTATTAGCATCTAAAGCTTTTTTAAATTTAGCCATTAAATCCCAATAAACTAAGTTTAAATCATCAATTTTACTCCAACATCTAACAATAAAATTTAAAGAAGAAGGAGCTAGCTCACTTAAACCTACAATGATTCCTCTTTCTTGCAGAACCCTTTTTTCATTTTTTGCAACTCCTCTTAAAATTTTTATAACTTTATCAATATCAGAATCATAGGCAACACTAATAATAAATTCATTTCTTCGAGCAGGTTCTCTAGAATAATTAATAATATTTCCAGCAATAATTTTTCCATTTGGAACCACTACTATTTTTCCATCTAATGTTCTTAATGTAGTATAAAATATATGAACGTTTAATACAGTTCCTGCAACGTTTCCTAAATCTACGTATTCACTAGTTCTAAGTGGTCTTAAAGTTACTAACAATACTCCAGCAGCAAAATTGGATAAAGATCCTTGAAGAGCTAGCCCTATGGCCATCCCAGCAGCTCCTAATATAGCAATTACTGAAGTTGTTTGAACTCCAATGCATCCTAAAGCAGCTATTATTGTAAAGGTAATGATGACATATCTTACTAAAGTAGATAAAAATCCAGCTATAGTAGCATCAATATGTCTGTTGATTAAAATTTTATTTACTCCATTGGAAATAATTCTACCTACAAATAAACCTATTACTAAAACTGTAATGGATAACATTAGATTTATTATATAATCGAATAGAAGTTCTTGATTTCGTATTAGCCAATTTCCTGCATGATTAATATCATTTACGACATTTAATTCTTCCATTTTTATTTCCATATAGAGAGGTTTAAATAAGTTAAATATTTTACTTGTTATCTAATAAAATAGTTTTTAAATATTTAATTATATTTTATAAACAATTTATAAATAAAATTGTAAGTAATCCGATATATTTATCACGAAGAATAAATTAATGTTTATTCTTCGTGTATCTTGAATGTTTTTTCGATAAAAAATAAGTAAAATATTTAAAAAAAGTTATAATACATTATATGCATTTAATTTTTTAAAAATTTCTTCTAAATATTTTTGCATTGAACATTTCCCAAAATTAAGCCAGATACGAGGATCATAGTATTTTTTATTAGGAATGTCTTTTCCCTTTGGGTTACCTAATTGAGATTGTAAATATTTTTTATTTTTTTTATAAAAATTTAAAATACCATTCCAATTTGCCCATTGAATATCTGTATCTATATTAATTTTTACAACTCCATATTTAATAGCTTGTTTTATTTCTTTTTCAGAAGACCCAGACCCTCCATGAAATACAAAATTTAATGGATTTCCAGATAGACTATATTTTTCTTTAATTTTCTCTTGAGATTTTTTAAGAATTTTTGGTTTCAAGGAAACATTTCCTGGTTTATAAACACCATGAACGTTTCCAAAGGATGCAGCAATTGTAAAATTCGGGCTAATAGTTGATAATTTTTCATAAGCATATAAAACATCATTAGGTTGTGTATAAAGTAATTCTTTATTTATAGAAGAATTGTCTACTCCATCTTCTTCTCCTCCAGTACAACCTAATTCTATTTCTAATAACATGTTTAAATCATGTATATATTTTAAATATTTAGAACAAATTCTTATATTTTCTTCAATTCTTTCTTTAGATAAGTCAATCATATGAGATGTAAATAACGGACGACTGTTTTTTTTAAAAAAATTTTTTCCTTCATCTAATAATTGATCAATCCAATATAACCATGATTTATGACAATGATCAGTATGTAAAATAATAGGAATGTTATAGTAAGGAGCTATCAAATGTACATGTTTTGCAGCAGAAATAGAACCTAAAACAGCTCTGTTAGCTTCATTATTAATTTTTTTTGATTGAATATCTGCAATAAATTCAGATCCTCCATGTGAAAGTTGTATAATAACTGGAGAATTTATTTTTTCTGCTGTGTTTAAAACAGTATTTATAGAATCTATTCCTATACAGTTAATTGCTGGAATTGCAAAATTATTATTTTTAGCAAAAAAAAATAAATCTTTTGCTTCTTTTCCAGATAAAACACCAATTTTTTTAAAATTTAATTTTTTTTTCATTTAAAATTCTCTATTTATAAAAAAATAAAATTTTCTACTAATATGATTAAAAATCTTATTTTTTATTTATTCGTTAGAAAAGTTTCTTCCAACATTTTAATAGTTGGAAGTTTGTCACCTTCTATAAATGATAAAAATGAACCTCCTCCAGTTGATATATAAGAAATTTTTTCTCTTATTTTGAACATATCTATAACTGCCAAAGTATCTCCACCACCTGCAAGAGAAAATGCATTACTTTTTGCAATTTCACGAGCTATTAATTTTGTTCCTTTTTGAAAATTTTTAAATTCATATACACCTACAGGGCCATTCCAAATAATTGTTTTCGCTAATCGAATTATTTTTAAAACTTTTGATAATGTTTCATCTCCAAGATCCATAATTTCTTCATTTTCTTGAATATCAGAAGTTTTTTTTACAATAGCATCAGTATGTTTAGAAAATTCTTTTCCGACTCTTGAGTCTTTTGGAATAAGTATATTGTACTTTTCTTTTAGTTCTTTAGCATGCATCAAATATTCGCGTTCAAAAAGAGATTTTCCGACTTCATTATCAATTGCTATGAATGTGTTAGCAATTCCTCCACCTACAATTACAGTGTTTGATATTTTTCCTAAAGATTTTAAAATTCTAAATTTAGTGGATACTTTAGAACCACCTATAATAGAAACTACAGGTTGAGCAGGATTTTTTAATGCTTTTTTGAGTGATTCAAGTTCAGATAAAAATAATGGTCCTGCACAAGCTATTTTAGAAAAATATCCTACGCCACATGTTGAAGCTTCAGATCTATGTGCTGTTCCAAAAGCATCCATAACAAATATATCGCATAAAGAAGCATATTTTTTTGCTAAATTAGGATCGTTTTTTTTTTCTCCTATATTGAATCGAGTATTTTCTAATATTACAATTTCTCTTTTTTTTATTTTTTCAAATATAAGAGTTTTACTAAAAGTAACATTTACCGTATTAAAATATTTTTTTAAATATTGAAATATTGGAAATAAAGAAAATTTTTTATTATAAACACCTTCTATGGGTCTTCCTAAGTGAGAAAAAATAATTACTTTCGCTTCTTTTTTAATGGCTAATTCTATTGTTGGGATGGCTGCAATAATTCTAGCATACGAAGTAATTTCTCCATATTCGTTAATAGGTACGTTTAAATCTAATCTAATCAATACTTTTTTATTATATAAATTTAATTCATTCATTTTAACAATTTGCATCTAAATATTTCCTTAAGATTATAAAAATAATTAAAAAAGTTATTGGTTAAATAAATTTTTTAAAAAAATTAATTTTTTCATAAAAAAGACAAATTTTTTTAAAAAAATAAAAAAATCACTAATTTTATAATTAAACATTATTTTTTTAGTAATTTTTTTAAAAAATATTTTATATTTTAAACCAAATACTTATTCCATCAAGAAACATTTGAGCAGATAACATAATTAAAATTAAACCCATTAGGCGTTCTAAAGCGTTTACCCCTTTTAAACCTAATATTCGTAAAAAAAATCCTGAAAGTAATAAAATTATTAAGGTAAAACACCAAGAAAAAAGTAAAGATGTTGTTAATAAAAAAATTTTTTCAGGGTATTGATGAGACATTAACATAAGAGTCGCTAGTAAAGATGGTCCTGCAACTAAAGGGATAGCTAAAGGAACTATAAATGGTTCTTCTTGAGTAATGGGTTTAGCATTCGTTATATTTTGCTGTTCTGGAAAAATCATTTTTATTGCTATTAAAAATAAAATAATTCCTCCTGATATTGAAACAACTTCTGTTCTTAAATTAAGAAAAGTAAGAATTTTTTCTCCTAAAAATAAAAATAATAACATAACTAATAAAGCAATTATCATCTCTCTTAATAAAACGATTCGACGTCTATTAGGATCTAAATCTTTTAGTACGGACATAAAAATAGGAAGGTTTCCTAAAGGATCCATAATTAAAATTAGTAATATTATAGTCGAAAAAATTTCTTTCATATTTATTTCCTGTTTTTAATTTAGTTTATTTAGAATAGTATATTGTTTATTGTAACTTTTTTGAAAATTAAATAAAATGTAATCTGCTACTAATAATTAATTATTAGTAATAATTTTTAATATTATTATTTATACATGATACTATAATAGAGCTTAATTTTTATTAATTGACGTTAATAAATTAATAAAAAATTAAAATATAAACTATCAAAAAAATTAATTTTTGATAATTTTTTTTAAAAAAAATATTTGATTAAGATTTTTAATAAAAAAAAATTATTAAAAAATTTTGTATAATTAAACCATTAAATATTTTTACATTTTTATATTTTATATAATATAAAAAAATTTTTAATTTCTTTTATTAGGAGTTCGGAAAAATTTTATTTTAAAAAAAAAGTAAAAATATTTTTATATTTTTTAGAAAAGTAAAATTACTGAAAATAAAATTATGAAAAAATCTGTTGGATTCGTTGGTTGGAGAGGAACAGTAGGAACTGTATTAATAAAAAGAATGTTAGAAGAAAAAGATTTTAAAAATATTAATCCTGTTTTTTTTTCTACCTCTCTGATTGGGAGAAAAAATTCATTAATCCAAGATATATATCCTGATTATATCAAAGATGCTTACAACATTTTTGATTTAAAAAAAATGGATATTATAATTACTTGTCAAGGAACAGAATATACTGAAAAAGTTTATTTTGAATTAAGAAAACAAAATTGGAAAGGATATTGGATTGATGCAGCATCTAGTCTTAGAATGAATAAAGATAGTATTATCATACTAGACCCAGTAAATAATTCTCTTATAGAAAAATCTATAAAAAAAGGATTTAAAACATTTGTAGGTTCCAACTGTACAGTTAGTTTAATGTTATTAGCATTAGGTGGGTTATTTGTAAAAGATTTAATTGAATGGATATCAATTCATACATATCAAGCTGCTTCTGGAAGTGGAGCAAAAAGTATGTTAGAACTGTTGCAACAAACAGGAATAGTTTTTAATAAAATTTCTAATTTAATTATGAATTCACATGTTTTAGAAATAGAAAAAAAAGTTAATGCAATTATTCAGTCCAATGATTTTCCTATTGAAAATTTTAAAGCTCCATTAGCATACAGTTTAATCCCTTGGATAGATAAAAAAATGAAAAATGGACAAAGTAAAGAAGAATGGAAAGTTCAAGCTGAAACTAATAAAATTTTATATAGGTGTAACAATCCTATACGTTTAGATGCAACTTGTGTTCGCGTAAGTTCTTTACGTTGTCATAGTCAATCTTTTTTAATTAAATTAAAAAAAGATATTTCAATTCCTGAAGTAGAAAACATTTTATCATCTCATAATCCTTGGGTTAAAGTTATACCTAATACTATAAAAGATACGTTGTCGTATTTGAATCCAATTGCTGTTACAGGCACATTAAATATTCCAATAGGAAGATTACGCAAATCAATAATCGGTTCTAAATATTTATCAGCTTTTACAGTAGGAGATCAGCTTTTGTGGGGTGCAGCGGAACCTATAAGAAGAATGTTAAGTTTTTTAATTAAGTAAATTTATAATCTACAACTTTTTATTTTTTTAAAAGATGATAATCTACACAATTTTTATGTTCTATTTTTATTAATTTATATTTCATAAATTGACAAAATTTTGGAATGTCTCTTTTAGAAGAAAAATCATTAGAAATTACTAATAAATATTCTCCAAAATTCATATTTCTAGCTTTTTTTCTTAATAGCATAACAGTTTCTGGACATCGTAAATTTCTTAGATCTAGTTTTTTTTTAGTTATGTTCATAAATATCCTTAATTTAATTGTAATTAAAAAATTAAAAAAATATTAATTTAATGTTAAAAAGATTAATTTTTAATAATTAAAAAAAATCATTTAATGAAAACGTACTTTTTTTTAAAGTATGTTTTCATTAATAAAATGATTAATTTTTAATGAAAGATAAATTTTAAAAAAAAAAATTAAGATAAATAAATCGATAAATATTGTAATTTACTCCATACAAAAAAAAATTTTTGATTGCTTTTAATAGTTATTTCTATTTCTGTAAGTAATTTTATCGAAAAATATAATTTTTTAATATTATTTCTTTTTAAAAAATTAGAAAAATATATAAAACGATTATTATTTATTTTTTCTTCTTTTAAAAAAAAAGTAAGTTTTTTATTTTGAAAAAAATATTTAATTAAAATTAGTAAATCTTTTTGAAAAGATCTTATTAATGGGATGGGATTGTATTCTTTGAATAAAAATATATTTATTATTTTTATAGATTTTTTTTGATCCCCATTAAGAATAGCATCACTCCAAAGTATAGGATTTATTTCTTTTTGATTAATTAGTAAATTATCAATATTTTCAAGTGAAATTTTCTTATTTTTTAAGTTAAAAAAATTTAGGATTTCCATTTTTTTTTTTGATAAATGCAAGTTATCTTGATAATTTTTGTTTATATTTTTAGAAAATTTTAAATCAATATTTTTTAATTTTTCTTTAATCCATAATTTTTTATTTAATTCATTTAAAAAATAACAGAATATTAAAATTCCAATTAATTTTTTTTTATTTTTTAAAATTTCATTAATTTTATTAATAGGAAAATTTTTACATTGAATAATAAGAATATTTTTTTTAGTTAATAAATCAAACATTTTTTTAATATTTTTTTCTAATGTAAACATTTTTTTTTCATTTTTTATGATTATCAAAATAATAGTTTTTATATTAAAGACATTTTCATTTTTTAATAAAAGAAATATTTCATCCCAATTAAAATTTGATGAAACAAAAAAAGTTTTTTTTTCAAAAAAATTTCTTTTTTTAGATATTTCAAATATTTTTTCTTTAGCTTCTTGTAGTAAACTCAATTCGTTTCCTATTAAGAAGTAATAATGAAAAAAATTTTCTTTATTAATAGAATTAATTTGGTTTAAGTAAACTTTTTTTATAGAAAACATAAGTGTTTATATAGTAATAAATTATTTTTTTTATAAAAATATAAAAAATATTGTTCATTTTTTACAAAAAAATTTTTTTTAATAAAAATGAAACAATTAGTAGTTAATGTTTTATTATAATTTTATTAATTACAAATGTATTTTTATATTATTAAATTAATGATTTTATTTGGAACAAAAAATATTTTTTTTATTTTTTTTTCTTTTAAAAAATTTTTGATAATGTTTTCATTTAAAATTTTAGAAATAATATTTTTTTTGGATTCATTTTTTATACATTCTATAATTTTTCTTTTTTTACCATTTATTTGTATAATAATAGAACAAGTTGGGTTGTCTAAAAAATTTTTATCAAATTTAGGCCAACAAATAAAATCTATATTTTTTTTAGAAACTATTTTTTTAAGTATAACAAAACTAACATGAGGAATAAAAGGGTATAGCATTTTTATGCTATCAATTAAAAAAATTCTAACTAATGCTTTATCTTGTGAATTATTAATAGGAAATTTAATTAATTTATTTATAAATTTAATAATTTCTGCAATAGCTGTGTTAAAAGTTTGTCTTTTTTCTATATTTTCAGTAACTATTTTAATAGTCTGATTTAAAGATATATACAGTAATTTTTGACTTAAATCTAATTTTTTTGTTTCTATTTTTTTTAATATCTTTTTATTTTTAATATGTTCTAAACAAAAATTCCATAATTTATGAATAAATCGATTCATTCCTTTTATAGATGATTGATTCCATTCAATTGAAATTTCAGGTGGGGCGGAAAACATAATAAATAGTCTTAATGTATCAACTCCATATTTTCTAATTATTAATTCTGGATTTATGCCATTATTTTTAGATTTAGACATTTTAATCATTCCAGCATGGAATGCTTTTTTATTATTTTTTGTATATACGTCAATAATTCTTCCTTTTTTATCTTTTGTAATGTTAAGTTGTTCAGGAGAAACCCAGATTTTTTCTTTTTTTTCATTAAAATAATAAAAAGCATCAGATAGAACCATTCCTTGACATAATAAACGTTTAACTGGTTCATCATAAGGAATTATTCCAAAGTCTCTTAACAATTTATGATAAAATCGAAAATACAATAGATGCATTGTAGCATGTTCAATTCCACCAATATATTGATCTACTGGCAACCAATATTTTGCAGCATTAAAATCAATCATTCCTTCTTCAAATTTAGGTGAAGTGTATCTTGCATAGTACCAAGAAGATTCGATGAATGTATCAAAAGTGTCTTTTTCACAGATATTTTTTTGATTATTAATTATTATACATCTTTTTGATAATTTATTTTTTTTTGGCAGTAGAAGGGGAAGTAATTTTTTTGGTATTCCAATATTTTCTCCATTTTTTTTTGTAACAATGGGTATTGGAGTTCCCCAATATCGTTGTCTTGAAACACCCCAATCTTTTAATTTATAAGATATTTTTTTCTGATAAATTTTTTCTTTTTTTAATATTTTTTTTATAAAATAAAACGATTTTTTTATATTTAATCCAGTAAATTGTTCTGAATTAAATAAATATCCTTTTTTTAGTATTGATATTTTATTGATATCCGGTTGTATTCCATTTGATTTTAATAGTACAAACTTAATTTTAATTTGATTAAATTTTGAAAATGTCCAATCTTTTTCATTATGAGCTGGTGTTCCAATAGAAAAAAAATTTTTATCATTTTCTTTTTTTTTGTAATTACTTATCCATATTGGTAATTTTTTTTTATTTATAGGATGAATAACAAATAAGTTAGTTTTTTTTCCTATCATAAAATAAAAAAATTTTTTATCATCAAATTTTTTAGCTGTATCAATAAAAATTTTTACTGATTTATCTTCTTTAGATAAAGATTCAATTAGTTCATGTGTTATAGGCATAACAACAAAAGTTGCTGCCATAATATATTCTAATTTTTCAATATGTGCAGTAAAAGTAGCATTTAAATTTTTAACTTTTAATTTAATTTCTATCTTTGAAACTTTTCCAATCCAATTTTTTTGCATCTTTTTAACTTTTTCTGGCCAAAATTCTAAATTTTCTAGCCCTTTAATCAATTCATTGGCATATTGAGTGATTTTAATAAACCATTGCGGAATTTTTTTTTGAATTACTATTGTCTGACATCTCCAACATAATCCATCTATCACTTGTTCATTTGCAAGAACTGTTTTATCAGTCGGACACCAATTAACATATTCAGTTTTTTTATAGGCTATTTTTTTTTTATATAATTTCGTAAAAAACCATTGTTCCCATTTATAATAACTAGGCTCGCAAGTAGTTAATTCTCTATCCCAGTCATAGCTAAACCCCATTTTTTTTAATTGTTTTTTCATGAATTTGATATTGCTATAAGTCCAATCCATAGGATCAGTATTATTTTGTATAGCCGCAATTTCAGCTGGTAGGCCAAATGCATCCCATCCTATAGGTTGTAGTACATTTTTCCCTAACATTCTTTGATATCTTGATATAACATCTCCAATAGTATAATTTCTAATATGTCCCATATGTAGATTTCCAGATGGATATGGTAACATTACTAAACAATAATATTTCTTTTTGTTATAATTTTCATAAACTTTAAAAGTTTTATTTTTTTCCCAATATTTTTGTACATATTCCTCTATTTCTTTAGCTTCATATGTTTTTTTCATTTATTTTAATGTCTTTTTTTTGTAAGTTTTAATGGGTATATTATCTAAAAATTTTTTTAATATTCTTTTTAAAAAAAAAATATAAAGATATATATCTATCTCTATTTTTTGTTTTTAAATACATAAATTTTTATTTTTTTATTGAAGGTAAAAGTAAATTTTTAGGAATTTTTACATGCATTGTTAAAATTTTTCTATTATCTATTGTAGATATTTTAAATTGATAATTATTTATACAAATTTTTTTATTTATTTTTGGTAAATATCCAATTTTTTTCATTACTAATCCACCGATAGTATCTACTTCTTTGTCAAAAAAGTTTGTATTAAATTTTTCATTAAATTCTTTAATTTGAGTTAATGCTTTAATCGAAAATGTATATTGATTTATTTGCCTAATATTAAAATTTTTAATGTTATCAAATTCGTCTTCAATTTCTCCAACAATAATTTCTAGTATATCCTCAATGGTAATTAGACCAGAAACAATGCCAAATTCATCTATAACTATAGCCATATGATTTCTTTTCGATCTAAATTCTTTTAACATTTTATCAAGATGCTTGCTCTCAGGCACAACAATAGCTGGTCTAAGAAACTTTTTTATAAAAAATGAACTTTTTTCTTTATATACGAAAGATAATAAATCTTTAGCAATTAAAAAACCTTCAACATAATTTTTATCTTTACTCATAACAGGAAATCTAGAGTGAGCGGACTTAACAACGATATCTAAGCATTTATTTAATTTATAATTTAAATTTAAAGTAATCATTTGCGTTCTAGGAATCATGATTTCTTTAACGGTTCTTTTTGCTATAAGCATTACGCCTTCTAACATATTTTTGGTATCTTGATCAATTAATTCTTTTTCTTTTGATTCTTGTATTAATCTTAATAATTCTTCTCTATTTTTTGGCTCGTCACTAAATAGTTGATGCAATAAAATTGAAAAAAAACCTTTTTTATTATCGTTATTAACATTTTTTAATAAGAAATCGTTCATAAAATTTTATCATATCTCTTACTTTTATATATAAAAAATTTTTGATTTAAATTATATTACTTATATATGGATTTTTAAATCCTAATTTATTAAGTATTTCGCATTCTAATGATTCCATTTTTTTTGCTTCTTTTTTGTTAATATGATCAAATCCTAATAAATGTAATACTCCATGTATAAATATGTGTGCCCAATGTTCTTTTATAGTTTTTTTTTGTTTTTTAGCTTCTTCTTTTATAATTTTACTACAGATTACTAAGTCTCCTAAAAGGATGTTATTAGAATTTAAATGTATATTATAAGGAAATGAAAGTATATTTGTTGGTTTTTTTTTATTTCGATACATAAAGTTTAGTTGTTTAATTTCTTTAGTATCAACAATTCTTATTGTTATAAAATTTTTTTTTTTGGTATTTTTTTTACCCAATTTATAAATTCTGTTTTTTTAGGGCTGTATTCATTTTTTTTGGTGACATTTTCTAAATTAATAATGATCATATTTTAATGTAAATAATTTTCCATAGTTAAATTGTTTTAGAATTTTAAATTTTTTTTTATTTTTTATAAAATAAATGTATTAATCAACATAATCTACAAATGTACCTCTAACTGAATGAATAAATGTATTAGTAATTTTTATTTTTACAAATTTTCCAATCATTGTAGATAATCCTTGAAAATAAGCGGTTCTGTTATTTTCTGTTTTTCCATATAATTCAGTAATGTTTTTTTTAGAAATTCCTTCAACTAAAATACATTGAATGCTGTTCATCATTTTTTTTGTCCAATTAGCTGCTTGCTTTCTTATTTTTTTTTGTAATAAGTATAATCTAATTTTTTTTTCGTTTAGACTAATTTCATTATCTGGCATAATAGCAGCTGGAGTTCCAGGTCTAGGAGAATAAATAAAACTAAAACTCATATCAAAATTAATTTCTTCGATTAATTCCATTGTTTTATTAAAATCTGATTTAGTTTCTCCTGGAAATCCAACTATAAAATCAGAACTAATTTGAATATTAGGTCTAATTAAAAGCAACTTTTTAATTATTTTTTTATAATCTAAGACCGAATGTCCTCTTTTCATTAAATTTAAAATTCTATCTGAACCACTTTGAACAGGTAAATGAAGAAAATTAGCTAGCTTAGGAACTGTTTTGTATACATTAATAATTTCATCTGTAAATTCTATAGGATGACTAGTTGTAAACCTAATTCTTTTAATTTCATCAATTTCAGATATGAGTTCAATTAGTTCAGAAAAAGAACAAATTCCTCCATGAGCTGTTTCTCCTTTATAAGCATTCACATTTTGTCCTAATAAGTGAATTTCTTTAATTCCTTTTTTTGCTAAAGAAATAATTTCAAATAAGATATCATCACATTTTCTACTGACTTCCATGCCTCTAGTATAAGGAACAATACAAAAAGAACAATATTTGTTACACCCTTCTATGATTGAAACATATGAAGATATTATTGAATTTCTAGGTTCTAATAAAGCGTCAAATTTTTCTTGTGTAGGAAAAGAGATATCAATAAGAAATTTCTTCCCTTTATTTACTTCCTTTATCATAGCAGGTAATCTATGTATAGTTTGTGTTCCAAAAATAATATTAATATAATTAGCTCTCTTATAAATTTCTTCTCCTTCTTGTGTTGCTACACAACCTCCTACAGCAATAATTATTTTTAAATTTTTTTCTTTTATTTTTTTCCATCTACCAAGTTGATGAAACAATTTTTCCTTTGCTTTTTCTCTAATAGAACATGTATTAAGAATTAATACATCAGCGTTTTCTGGTTTTTTTGTTATAGAAAAATTCTTTTGATTTAATAAAAGATTAGAGATGATAGATGAATCGTAATCATTCATCTGACAACCCCAAGTTTTAATATATATTTTTTTCATTTATATTATACATTTCGAGTAAAAATTTTTATAAAATTAATTATAAAGAAAATATCTTATTATATATTAATTATTTAATTTTAATTAGATATTTTTTATGTTTTAAAAGAAAGTAAAGCTAATAAACTTTGATAATTTTATCAAATTGCCACTTTTGCTTTAATTGAAGGGTAAGGTTGATAGTTAATGATTTTAAAGTCTTTAAAATTATAATCGAAAATAGATTTCGGTTTATTTAGTATAGTTAGTTGAGGTAACTGTCTTGGTTTCCTAAGAATTTGTTTTTTAGCTAATGAGATATGATTTTTATATAAATGAACATCTCCTCCAGTCCAAAGTAATTCTCCTGGAAATAAACTACATTGTTGAGATATCATATGTAATAATATTGCATAACTAGCTATATTGAAAGGTAATCCTATAAAAACGTCACAAGAACGTTGGTAAATTTGACAACTTAAAGTATCATTTAATACGTAAAATTGAAATAGTACATGGCAAGGTGGTAATGCCATTTTGTTTATTTCGCTTACATTCCATGCTGAAACAATAATTCTTCTAGAGTTCGGATTATTTTTGATTTCATTTATTACGTTTTTTATTTGATCTATTTTCTTTTCATTATTAGTTTTCCAAGATCTCCACTGTTTTCCATAAATAGGACCTAGATCACCTTTTTCATCAGCCCATTCATCCCAAATTGAAACTTTATGTTTATTCAAATAATCAATATTTGTTTCTCCTTTAAGAAACCATAATAATTCATAAATTATTGATCTTATATGACAACATTTTGTAGTTATTAAAGGAAATCCATTTTTTAAGTTAATTCGCATATTATAACCAAATATAGAAAGAGTACCTATTCCTGTACGATCTTTTTTATCTTTTCCAAAGTTTAAAACATTTTTTATTAGTTTTAAGTAAATTTTCATTTTTTATTTGTAATTAATTTTTTATTTTTTGAATATTTTTATAAGGTTCCTATTTTTAATAAACATTTTTTAATTAAACTAAATTAAATGTTTTTAAAACTTAGAAATATTAATAAATAACATAATTAAAAATATTATCTTTCGTAATATTAATTTTTTTAAATCTTTGAGTTTTATTGAATAATTTTTATTATTTTTTTTTTAAATTTCTAGTTTAATTAAATCCTCTATTGTTTGTCTTCTTCTAATTAAATGAAATGTATCATTTTTAAATAAAATTTCAGGAATTAAAGGACGACTATTATAATTAGAAGACATAGAAGCACCATACGCTCCTGTATTATGAAAGATTAAATAATCTCCTGGTGTAACAATAGGTAATAGTCTTTTTTCAATATTTCCATTTTCGTACTGCGTAAATACATCCCCTGATTCACATAAAGGACCAGCAACTATTGTTTCAATTTTTTCTTGGTAATTAATAGTATGTTTATTTCCACTAATTACTGATATTTCATGATAACTACCATATAAAACAGGACGCATTAGATCATTAAATCCTGCATCTACTAATACAAAATTATTATTTCCCATTTTTTTAACTGATCTAACTTGAGTAATAAGAATACCTGATTCTCCTACTAAAAATCGACCTGGTTCAATTTCTAGATGAATATCTCTTTTTAAATAGTTGGATATTTTATTTCTTGCTTCATTCCATAAAGAAAAGTAATGTTCAACATCTATTGGTTTTTCACTAATTTGATAAGGGATAGACAATCCACCTCCTGCTGAAATACTATTTATTTTTTTATTTAAGTTAATAGCATATTCAACCATAGAGTTACATACTTTTTTTAAATGTTGATAATCTACTCCAGATCCAATATGCATGTGTAACCCAACTAATTTTAAATTATATTTTTTTATTATTTCAATTGCTAAATTTGGATTCCAAATTCCATGTTTACTATTTTCTCCACCAGTATTTGTCTTTTTATTATGACCATGTCCAAATTTAGGGTTTATTCTTAACCAAACTGGATGTTTGGGAGAAATTTTACCAAGTTGAGCTAACATGTCAATTGAACCTATGTTTACAGGAATATTAAATTTAGTAACAATAGATAAAGTAGCTTCATTAAAGATATCAGCTGTATATATGATTTCATTATTTTTGGGATCAAAACCGGAGAATAATGCTCTTTTAATTTCTCCCTCTGAAACAGCATCAATTTTTACTTTTTTTTCTCTCATTAAACGAAGAATATGAATGTTAGAACAAGCTTTTTGAGCGTAACGGATAGTATCAAAATTTTTTAACTTTTTAATTTTAGATTCAATAATATGAGAATTATAAATCCATAAAGGTGTTCCATATAACTTTGTGATTTTTAATATTTTTTCTTTATTAATATTAATAAAAAAAATGTTATTTGATGAAATCATGTTTTTCCTTGATTAATTTGTATATGAAATAAAATTTATTTTTTTATTTTTTTTAATATAGGGAAAAGGATTACATCTCGAATATTATTCTGATTAGTTAAAATCATTATTAAACGATCTATTCCAATTCCCAATCCTGCTGTTGGAGGTAGGCCATATTCTAATGCGTTAATATAATCTTTGTCGTAAAAAAACATATTAGATTCATCTATATTTTTTTCTTCTATTTGATTTTTAAATCTTTTTTTTTGATCTTCTGCATCATTTAATTCAGAAAATCCATTTGCTATTTCGTAACCTGCAATGAAAAATTCAAATCTTTCAGCAATGTTTTCATCAAAATTTGTTTTTCGAGCTAATAATGAAACTTCAGTCGGATATTCAGTGATAAATGTAGGTTGAATAATTTTTTTTTCTACGGTTTTTTCAAAAATTTCAAGAATAAATTTTCCAATTTTCCAATTTTCTTTTATTTCTATATTTAGTTTTTTTGAAATTTTTTTTATTTTAGATAAAGATTCTAAGTCAGAGTACTTAATTTTAGGATTATGTTCTAAAATTGCATTTTTAATGCTAATTTTTTTAAAAGGTACATTAAAATTTATTTTATTTTTTCCATAATTAATTATTTCTTCTTTAAAAGTTTTATAAACTATTTTTTTTATTAATTTTTCAAGGATTTTCATCATATCCTTGTAGGTATCATAAGTAGAATATAATTCCATCATAGTAAATTCAGGATTATGTCGAGTAGAGATTCCTTCATTTCTAAAATTTTTATTTATTTCAAAAATTCGATTAAATCCTCCTATAATTAATTTTTTTAAATATAATTCAGGGGAAATTCTAAGATACATATTCATATTTAAAGTATTATGATGTGTTATAAATGGACGAGCATCTGCTCCCCCGGGGAGGTTTTGCATCATAGGAGTTTCGACTTCTAAAAAATTATTTTTCTCCATAAAACGACGAATATTAATCATAATTTTTGATCGATTTTTAAAGATAGTAAAAATTTTTTTATTACTAATTAAATCTAAATATCTTTTTCTATATCGTAATTCTTGATCTATTAATCCGTGATATTTATTTGGAAGAGGATGTAAAGATTTATTTAGTAGTTTAAGATTATCACAGTAAATAGATAATTCTTTTGTTTTTGTTTTAAATAATTTACCTTTAATTCCTATTATATCTCCTAAGTCTAAATCTTTAAATTTCTTAATGTATTTGTTTGATAAAATTTTTTCTTGAGTTAAGTATACTTGTATTTCTTTGTTTCCTTCCTGTAAGATTATAAATGTTGATTTACCCATAAATCTTTGTTTAATAATTCTTCCGGCAACTTGAACAATTATGTTTTGCTCTTTTAGCTTTAAATTTTCTAAATTTTTGTAATTTAAAATAATTTTTTTAATTGAAATGGTAGGTTTAAATTTATTAGGAAAATTAAAGCCTTTAGAACGAAAAAAATTTAATTTTTTTCTTCTAATTTTTTTTTGATCAGGTTCTTCTTTGGTTAAAAATATGTTTTTATCTTTTTGATAATTCATTTTTTTCATCCCTTATACACCGAGTTTTAAACTACTTTCTATAAATTGATCTAGTTCTCCATTTAACACATTTTGTACATTTCTTGTTTCTATTTTTGTTCTTAAATCTTTAATCCTAGAATTATCTAATATATAGGAACGTATTTGATTGCCCCATGCAATATCCGACTTGTTTTTTTCAATATTTTTTTTATTTTTATTTTTTTTTCTTAATTCTAATTGATAAAGTTTACATTTAATTTGTTTGATAGCGTTTTCTTTATTTTTATGTTGTGATCTGTTATTTTGACATTGTGTTACAATACCAGTAGGTAAGTGGGTAATTCGAACGGCGGATTCGGTTCTATTAACATGTTGCCCTCCTGCACCTGAAGCTCTATACACATCTATTCTTAAATCGGAATTTTTTATTTCAATATTTATTGAATCATCTATTTCAGGATAGACAAATACTGATGCAAAAGAAGTATGTCTTTTGCTTCCAGCATTAAAAGGACTTTTTCTGACTAATCGATGAATACCTGTTTCTGTTCTTAACCAACCGAAGGCATAAGGTCCTATGATATGAGCAGTAACTGATTTTATACCCGACGCTTCATTATTAGATTCATGAATAATTTTTACCTTGAATCTTTTTTGATCTAACCATTTTAAATACATTCTAAGCATTATTTTAGCCCAATCTTGAGCATCTATTCCTCCAGATCCGGCTTGTATATCAAGATAACAGTTAAAACTATCTTCTATGTTAGAAAAGCAAAAATAAAATTCCATTTTTTTAATCATGTTTTTTAATTCACCTAACGAAATAAGCAAATTATTAAAGTTTTTTTTCTTTTCCTTTAAATTCAATTCAAATTCTTCTTTAATAATTTTTAACTTAAAAATAATTTTTTCTATTTTGAATAAAGTTTTTTTTAAATTAATTTTTTCTTTATTAATTTTATTAATTATTTTTGGATTATTCCATATTTCAGGATTATTTAATTTTAAATTTATTTTTCTTATCGTATTTTTTTTTTCTTCGTAATTAAAGAAACCTCCGTATATCATTTATTTTTTCTTCATAACTTTTAATTTTATTTTTAATAATATTTATTTCAAACATAAATGTTCTCTTTTTGTTAATATACAATGTTCAAATTTTTAATTTTTATATAAATTTATATATTTCATAATTTTTTATCTATTTATATAATAATATTATATAATTATTAATAGACATTTAAAAATACTTTTTAATAAAAAAATAGGTTGTATTTCAAATGAAATTTGATGTTTCAATTAAGAAGAAAATAAATTTTTTTTATTATGAGAAATTAATGCCAATTTTAATGATTTTAAAAAATTATAAAGTTGTCATCGTTACAGGAAAAGATAGTAAAAGATATTTACAAAGTAAATTAACTATAGATATGAAAAAATTTAAAAATTATAAATATAATATAGCTGCTCATTGTTCTGTTCAAGGTAAAGTGATAGGATTATTAATGCTATTTCGATATAATGAAGGGTATGCTTATATAATTAAGAAAAATACAGTTGATTTTCAAATAAAAGAATTAAAAAAATATTCTATATTTTCAAAAGTATCAATCAACATAGAAAAAGATTTTGAAATAATAGGATTAGTTGGTGTAACTTCAAATTTTTTTTTAAAAAAATTTTTTTTTAATATTCCTAATGAAGAAAAAAAAATGGTTATTGAAGATAATATTATTTTATTTTTATTGGATAATTTAAAAAAAAGATATTTATTAATTTTTCCTAAAGAAAAAAAACATCTTTTATATAAGATGTTGCTTACAGAGGTAATTATTAAAAATTTTAAATATTGGAATTTCTTAGATATAGAATCAGGATTTCCAATAGTAGAAAAAAATATTCAAGAGAAGTTTCTTCCACAAGAATTAGGATTACAAAATATACAAGGAATTGATTTTCATAAAGGTTGTTACCAAGGACAAGAAGTGATTTCTCGTGCTTATTTTAAAAAAATAAAGAATAATTTTTTATGTTGGATGATTTCATATAAGAAAAATATTTTAAAAATTAATTTTAAAATAGAAGCAAAAATTAAAGAAAAATGGGTAATTATTGGAAAAATTATCTATGTTGTTGCAAGTAATAATAATTTTCTTTGGATTCAAGCTATTTTAAGTAAAAAAATAAATAAAAATTATAAATTTAGAGTTTTTTCAAAAAATAATGAAAAACTTATTTTAAAAAAAATTTTTTATATTTAGTTTTAAAGCAAAAAAATATGTATAATTAATGGGTTTTCTGGCATAATAAATTTAATTTATTATATATAATTTATAAAAGTATGATTAAATATAATGCATAAAGGTACTTTGTTTATTATTTCAGCAGCAAGTGGAACTGGGAAATCTACTTTGATACAACAAATGTTAAAAAAAAATATTCTAGATAACATAACTATTTCTATTTCCTATACTACTCGATTAAGACGTAAAGGAGAGAGAAATGGAAAAGATTATTATTTTATTTCAAAAAATAAATTTAAAAATATGATAAAAAAAGGATTTTTTTTAGAACATGCTAAAATATTTAATAATTATTATGGTACGTCAAAATTAATGATAGAAAAATTTTTATTATTAGGAGTTGATATTTTTTTAATTATTAATTGGGAAGGAGCGCAAAATATTCGAAGTAAAATTACAAATTCGAAAAGTATTTTTTTGCTTCCTCCTTCAAAACAGGAATTATATAGGAGACTACAAAATAGAGGTCAAGATAGCGATTTTATTATTCAAAAAAGAATGAAAACAGCAGTTTCTGAAATTAGTCATTATCATGAATATGATTATGTAATTGTAAACAATAAGTTAAAAACAGCTTTATTTGATTTAACAAATATTATTTTTGCAAATAGACTGCGTTTATCTTATCAAAAAAGAAAAAATTTTGATTTAATTAAAAAGTTATTAAAATATTAAAATACTTATTTTTTATGATTTCTAGAAGCACTTTTTCTAGCACTTTCAGTTAAATATTTTTTTCTAATTCTAATAGATTTTGGTGTTATTTCTACTAATTCATCATCATTTATAAATCCTAAAGCATATTCTAAAGTTATATTTAAAGGCGGGATCAAGGAAATAGCTTCATCAGTTCCAGATGCTCGCATATTAGTTAACTTTTTCCCAGTTAAACAATTTACTGTTAGGTCATTGTTTCTATTATGAATTCCAACAATTTGTCCTTCATAAATTTTTTCTCCATGGGAAATAAATAAACTTCCTCTATCTTGTAGATTAAAAAGAGAAAATCCAACTGCAGTTCCAGTTTTATTGGCAATCATGACGCCATTTCTTCTTTGCCCAATATTATTAGGAACAATTTCGTCATAATGGCTAAAAGAGGAATAAAATAATCCTGTTCCAGAAGTGATATTCATAAAATAAGAACGGAATCCAATTAAGGCTCTGCTTGGAATAATATATTCTAACTGAACTTTTTCATTATTTTCAGAAATCATATTTTTAAGATCTCCTTTTCGTTCTCCAATTATAGACATTATAGCTCCTTGATATTTTTTATTAATTTCTATAATTGTTTTTTCTAAAGGTTCACATAATTTTTCTTTAATTTTTTTTAAAATAACTTTAGGCCTTGATACTTCTAGTTCGAATCCTTCTCTTCTCATATTTTCTATCAATATAGATAAGTGCAACTCTCCTCTTCCAGAAACACAAAATATATTAGCATCTTCAGTTTCTTCTATGCGTAAAGCAACGTTATTAATAGCTTCTTTTTTTAGTCTTGTAAATATTTTAGGAGCAGTAACATATTTTCCTTCTATTCCAGAAAAAGGGGAGGTATTAACACAAAACATCATTTTTACTGTAGGATCTTCTATTTTTATTCGAGGCAATGGTTTTATATGACTAGGATCACAAATAGTATCTGAAATACTGATGTTGTTTAATCCAGTTAATGCTACAATATCTCCAGAATAAGCTAAATCTATTTCTTTTTTCTTTAAACCAACATAACTAAGTATCTTGTTAATTTTTCCAGTTTTTATTTTGTTTTCTTTTACAATTGAAATAATTTGATTTGGTTTTATTGTTCCTTTAATAATTCTTCCTATTCCAATAATTCCTAAATAATTATTATATTCTAATTGTGAAATTTGCATCTGTAAAAAATCATCTGAAAAATACTTAGGAGCTGGTGCATATTTAATGATAGCTTCATAAAGAGGGGTCATGTCTTTTTTCATTTTTTCATAATTAAATCCAGATGTACCAAATAGAGCAGAAGTATAAATAATTGGAAAATCTAGTTGTTCATCCGTAGCATTAAGTTCTACAAACAAATCGAAAATTTGATCAACAACCCAGTCTGGACGGACATTTTTTCTATCAATTTTATTAATAACTACTATCGGTTTTATTCCATGTTCAAATGCTTTTTGAGTTACAAATCTAGTTTGTGGCATAGGTCCATCTAAAGCATCAACTATTAACAATACAGAATCTACCATTGATATGACTCTTTCTACTTCTCCTCCAAAATCAGCATGTCCTGGAGTATCAATAATATTTATTTTATATCCTTTCCAGTTAATAGATATATTTTTTGCTAGGATAGTAATCCCTCTTTCTTTTTCTAAATCATTTGAATCTAAAATTCTTTCTTTAGTTTCTTCATGATTTTGAAAAGTTCCAGATTGTTGTAACAATTTATCTATTAAAGTAGTTTTTCCGTGATCAACATGAGCAATAATAGCTATATTTCTTATTTTTTTTTGCATTGTTTTTCCTTTAGGACATTAAAAGTATAACTATTAAAGTTTTATTTTTATAAAAATATTTTAATTTTTTTTTAATTCCTTTTGTAAGTTATAAAAAGTATAGCTTAAGTAAGTTAATAGTTGTAAAAAATTTATTTTTTAAATTTTTTTATTAAAATATAAAATTTTAATTAAGCTATGTGCTTTTATACAGCAATAAATTAATTATAAATGCTATTTATTAATAAAATGAATCATAATATATTTTTCTATTTAAATTTAAAATTCTTTTAAAAATACATTTTTATACTATATTAATTATATATTTTTTGAAATACTAATTCAATTAGTAATCTATTTTTTTATAAATATAAAATGTTTTTTTGAAATTTAATTGATGATAAATTATTTTAAAAGGAGATAATTTTTGAAAATAAAGTACGATTCTACGTTTTTTTTAAAGAGTATATCAAGTGTTTCAGGTCTAGACGATTTTAATGGAATAGAAATTGCTTTTTGTGGAAGGTCTAATTCTGGAAAATCTAGTGCTATTAATTGCTTAGCAAATAATAAAAAATTATCTAGAACGAGTAAATTTCCAGGTAGAACGAAATTAATAAACTTTTTTGAAGTATCTAAAAATTTTCGTTTAGTAGATCTTCCAGGATATGGTTTTTCTAAATTATCAAAATTAATTAAAAAAAAATTAGAATTATTAATCTATAATTATTTAGATAATAGAAAATGTTTAATAGGTTTAGTAGTTTTAATGGATATTAGAAATCCTTTAGAAACTCTTGATCAAAAAATTATTTTTTTTTCAATAAAAAGAAAAATAAAAGTTATTATTTTATTAAATAAATCGGATAAAGTATCAAAAAATTTTCAAAAAAAACAGTTACTAACTATAAAAAATTATATTTATAACATTTCGAAATTTATAAAAGTATATATTTTTTCTTCTTTAAAAAAAATAGGAGTTATTAATCTGAAAAATGAGTTAAATACTTGGAATATTATTAAATAATTTTTAATAGAACATCAAAATAGTAGATTATTATAATTAGTATATTTCTCCCCAATTTTTTCCTAATTTAGTAGATACTTTTAGTGGGATTTTTAAAGAGATAATATTTTCCATAATATATATTAATTGAGGTAATATTTCTTGATGTTCTTTTTCTTTAATTTCAAATATTAATTCATCGTGTATTTGCATAATTATTTTACTAGAAAATTTTTCTTTAGTTAAAAAATCATCTACTTCGATCATTGATTTTTTAATGATATCAGCAGCAGTGCCTTGCATAGGAGCATTGATGCAAGAACGTTCTGCAGATTTTCTAAGATATATATTATTTGATTTAATATCTGATAAATATAATTTTCTTCCTAAAATAGTATAAACAAAACCTTTTTTATAAGCAAATTTTTGAATTCTTTTTGTATATTTATAAACTTCATTGTATTTTTTAAAAAAAATATTAATATATTTTTGTGCATCGTCTACATTAACATTAATTTTTTTTGATAAACCAAAAGCAGTCATGCCATAGATTAAACTAAAGTTAACAACTTTTGCTTTTTGTCGTT
This sequence comes from Buchnera aphidicola (Mindarus japonicus), assembly GCF_039393905.1. NCBI lineage: Bacteria > Pseudomonadati > Pseudomonadota > Gammaproteobacteria > Enterobacterales > Erwiniaceae > Buchnera > Buchnera aphidicola. Next base: position 387,619 of record NZ_CP135030.1, on the reverse strand, counting down.
GTTCATTTGTAACTTGTAAAATAGAAGTATTAAAAATTTCTGATGCTGTTAAAAGATGAATATCTTCATCTTTTCTAAAAGCATTAATTAAATAAGGATCATTTGATAAATGAGCTAGAATTCTTAATTCTATCTGCGAGTAATCTATTGAAACAATTAATGTATTTTTAGGTGCTATAAAAGATTTTCTAATTTTTTCGCCATCTTTTTTTCGGATTGGAATATTTTGCAAATTTGGATTTGAAGAAGATAATCTTCCTGTTATAGTCAAAGTTTGATGGTAAGAAGTATGAATTCTATCATCAACTGGGTTAATCATAGTTGGTAATGTTTCTAAGTAATTAGATTGTAACTTTTTAAATTTTCGATAATCTAAAATAATTTTTGCTAAAGGATTATTAAAGGATAGTTCTTTTAATACATTTTTAGCAGTAGAAAAATTCCCGTTTTTATTTTTTTTAATTTTTTTTAAATCAACATTTTTAAATAAAATTGGTTGTAACTGCTTATTTGATAGTAAATTAAAAGATAAATTAGCTAATTGATGAGCTTTTTTTTTAAGATAATTTAATCTTAAAACATTTTTTTTAGACTGTTTTTTTAACACTGATCTATCAATTAAAACGCCGTTATTTTCTATTTTTTCTATTACTTTAATTAAAGGCAAATCAATATTATTTAAAAGAAAAAGATTTTCTTTATTTTTTTTTAAACGATTCCATATATTTTTATGTAATAAAAATATAGTTTTTGTTTTTATTAGTACATCGTTTTTATTTAAGATAGAAAAATTATTTTTTTTAATATCAGTAGAATTTTTTCTAGTATTGTTTTCTTTGTTTTTTATCCATTTCTCTTTTAGTTCGCATAAATTATATTTTTCTCCATACTGGCTATTTAACAAATATGATTCAAGGAATATATCATGTTGAATACCATCTAAAATAATTTTATTCTTTTTAAGAACTTTCCTATCTTTTTTTAAATTTTCGCTAATTTTTACATTCTTTTTGTTTTCAAAAATTTCTTTAAAATTTTTAATAGAAATATTTTTATCAAAGGGAAAATAAATAATATCTTTTTCAGATATTGAAAAAGCTACCCCTATTAATTTTTTTATTTTTTTTAAAGAGTTATCTAAGTGTAAAGAAAAAGAAAAAGCAGAAGATTGGTTTATTTTATTAAGAAAATAATCTATGTTTTTCTTAGAATTATGTGAAAAAATAGTAAAATTATTTAATTTTTTTTGAATTAATGTATTTTTTTTATAAAAAAAATCGAAATCTTTAATTTTTTTACTCCATGAATTAATGTTATAATATTCAAAAAATATAGATAGATTTAAAATTTTAGGATTAGAAAATTCTAATTTTTTTTTATTCATATTTATATCAACATTTGAATTGATAGTAATTAGTTTTTTAAACAAAAGTATTGATGTTTTATACTCGTTTAAAAGAGAAATAATTTTCTTTGAGTTTTTTATAATAGAAGATGTTATATTATTTAAATTTTTATAGATAGATTCAATTGATCCAAAATTTTTTATTAAAACTAAAGCAGTTTTATTTCCTATTCCTGGAACCCCTGGAATAGAATCAGATTTATCTCCAACTAAGCTTAAAAAATCAATAATTTGTTTAGGATGAAAATTATATTTTTTTTTTATTTCATTTGGTCCAATAACTTTTCCATTAACAGTATGAATGATGTTAATATTATCTCTAACTAGTTGAACCATATCTTTGTCATAACTTTTAATTAGAACTATGTTTCCTTTTTTGAATTCTTTTTTGGCAATGGTTCCTATAATATCATCTGCTTCTATTGTAGGTATGCTTAATGTAGGTATACCTAGCATATTTATAACTGATTTTAATGGAAAAATTTGAATTTTTAAATTTTCTGGCATTGCTTTTCTTTTACATTTATATGTTTTAAAAATAGAATGTCTAAAATTTTTTTGAGAAGAGTCAAATATAACTATTATTTTTTTAGGCGTATATTTTTTTAATAGATTTAGCAACATATTAACCATTCCATATATGACATTAGATGGTTCATTAAAAGTGTTTTTTAATTCAGGAAGAGCATAATAAAATCGATAAAGGTATAAATTTCCGTCAATTAATATAACAGGGTTTAGTTTATTTAAGTCTTTGTTTTTTATATTCATAAAAATTAAAATTTTAAAATTATTAAAATTAACTAAGTTTAACATATTAATTTCTATAATAATTATAGATTTTTTATTTGTTATAATTGATAAATTTATATTTTAATAGATTTAATATTTTTAAAAAATTAATAATTTATATAAATATAAATCTTTTATTTTTATTAAAAAATTCTATTTTTGAATTTTATTTAAAAAAATATTTTTTTAATGAAATGTGTATGTAATATACATATATAATTTCAATATTTCATTGAATTGAAAATTAATGATTTTAAAGCATAAAAAACTTATTTTTATTGATTAATAACTTAGTTTTATACTATATATATAATTAATTTTATTTCGATAAAATTTGAAAAATTTCTTTTTATATAGAGAAAAAACGTGAATAATCAGATTAAAAAAAAAATTTTTCCAAAAGATATTTTTAATAAGAAAGATGATACTCGTAGGTTACATACTCCGATAATTAAACAATATTTATTGATAAAAAGAAAATTTCCTAATATTATTCTTTTTTTTAGAATGGGAGATTTTTATGAATTATTTTATGAAGATGCCATATTAGTTTCTGATTTACTAAAAATAGTTTTAACAAATAGAGGGTATTCGGCCGGAAAAAAGGTTCCTATGGCTGGTATACCTGTTCATACTTCACAAAGATATTGGAAAAAATTATTAAATTTAGGAAAATCTATTGCTGTATGTGAACAAAAAAAAAATACGTTAATAGGGAAAAATAAATTAATTGATCGAGAGGTAGTTCAAGTAATTACTCCTGGAACAGTTATTGAAGATTTTTTTTTGAATAATGATACGGATAATATTTTAGCTGCAGTTTTTAAAAATGAAAATAAATTCGGATATTCGTATATAAATGTTTCCTCTGGAGATTTTTATGTTTCAGAACATGAAAATTTAGAATCTTTTTTGTCTGAATTGTATAGAACTAATCCAATAGAATTATTATGTAGCGATAATTTTAAAGATATTATCGAAATTAAAATTAGTAATAGTTTAATTGAATATCGATCCATCATTGAGTTTGATATAGAAAGTGCTTATCGACAACTTATTTTGCATTTTAATACTCAAAATTTAGAAGGATTCGGAATACAAAAAAAACATTTAGGATTAGGTGCTGCTGGTTGTTTATTACAATATATTAAATCTGTACAAAAAATCTTATTAAAAAATATTTCGGCAATTAAAGTAAATTTTCCAAAAAAGTACATTTTATTAGATAAAGTTTCTAGAATTCATTTAGAATTAACAAAAAATGTATTAGGAGGTTATAAAAATACTTTGTCTTTCGTTTTGAATAAATGCGTAACTTCTATGGGTTTAAGAATGTTAAAACGTTGGATACACGCGCCTATTAGAGATATTAAAATTGTTAAAAATAGACAAAATAGTATAAAAGAATTACGAAAAAAATATGTAGAGTTAAAATCTATATTTAGAAAAGTTAGTGATTTAGAAAGAATTTGTTCTCGAGTAGTTACATTAAAAGCAAATCCGATAGATTTAATTAAAATAAAATTAACTTTACTAGAATTTGTTAAAATTAAAACATTATTACTAGAAATTAAAGAAAACAATATAAAAAGTATTGTTAAGCGATTAGGTGATAATAAGGAAATTATTTTTTTATTACATTCTTACATTGATTCTAATTCTTCTACTTCCATAAAAAATGGAAATGTAATTTTAAAAGGTGTTAATAAAAAATTAGATTATTTAAGAAATATTTCAAGTAATTCATTATCAGTTATTCAAAAATTTGAAATTTTTGAAAAAAAAACGTTAAAAATAAATTCTTTAAAAATAGGTTTTAATAGAATTATTGGGTATTATATTCAAATAAATAAAAAGCATGAAAAATTAATACCTAAAAAATATATAAAAATACAAACATTAAAGGTTTATAACCGATATACAACATTAGAATTAAAGAGTTTTGAAAAAGAAGTTATATCATCAAAGTTTCAAGTTTTAGAATTAGAAAATTATTTATATAACAGGTTATTAGAAAAACTAGAATTTTATATACCTTCTTTGAAAATTAGTGCTAAAGCGATAGCTGAATTAGATGTTTTAGCAAATTTAGCAGAAAGAGCTGTAAAATTAAAATATATATGCCCACATTTGACAAATAAAACAGAAATTCGTTTAAATGATAGTCGTCATCCAGTTATAGAATCAATATTAACTCATTCTTTTGTTTCTAATTCTGTTGATTTGTCATCAAAGAATAGGATGTTAATCATTACTGGTCCAAATATGGGCGGAAAAAGTACATATATGAGACAAATAGGATTAATTGTAATTATGGCATGGATAGGTAGTTTCGTTCCTGCAAAAAGTGCTATCATTGGAAATATAGATCAAATTTTTACTAGGATTGGTTCTTCTGATGATTTGTCAGGAGGAAAATCATCATTTATGGTGGAAATGATTGAAACTGCTAATATATTAAATAATGCTAGTTCCAATAGTTTGGTTTTAATAGATGAAATAGGAAGAGGAACATCTATTGATGATGGATTGGCTTTAGCTTGGTCAGTGTCTCTGTATTTAGTTAAATATATACAGTCTATAACTTTGTTTTCTACACATTATTTTGAGTTAACAAAGTTAGAAAAAAAGAATAAAAATGTAAAAAACGTTTATTTATCAACAATTGAACATAATGGAAAAATTTCCTTTTTATATAAGTTGGAAAAAGGATTTGTAAATAAAAGCTATGGAATACTAGTAGCGGCTCTTTCTGGATTCCCAATGAAAGTAATTGATTTAGCTAATATCAAATTAAAAGAAATTAAATTTAATAAAAAAATAACACTAAGATTGTTTTTAAAAAAATACTTAAATAATAATTTATTATCTTTTATACTTAGTAAAGTAAATAAAATAAAGAGAAAGTTTTTAAGAAAATAATTTTTCTGTTAATAAATAAAAAATAATATTTGGATATTTTAATATATGGAAACTCAAAATAATTTAAATTTTTTTCATCCATTAAATGAATCAGAAAAAAAAACTTTAGATACTTTAAGTAAAAATTTGTCGGAAGAAAAAAAAATATGGCTTTCGGGCTATTTTTGGGGAATGTCAAAACTTTCTAAAAATAAAAATTTAGATTTAAATAATCCTGTAAAAAAAGATAATAATCCAATTACTATTTTATGTGCTTCTCAAACAGGAAATGCTAAAATTGCTTCCAAAGTCGTTAAAGAAGTCTTTGATTCATATGAATTGCCTTCAGTACTAATTAATGTTTGTGATTACAAAATAAAAAATATAAATAAAGAAAAATTATTGATATTAATCATATCTACTCATGGAGAAGGAGAACCTCCAGAAGAAGCTTTATTGTTATATAAATTTTTATTTTCAAAAAGACATATTGATATGAATTTAGTTAATTATTCAGTTTTTGGGTTAGGAGATAGTTCCTACGATTTTTTTTGTAAAGCTGGAAAAGATTTTGATAATCGAATTTCACAATTAGGAGGAAAAAAATTATTAAATCGAATTGATGCAGATGTTGAATATATGGAACTAATAAAAGAATGGAGTGTAAAATTATCTAAAATTATTAAAGATAAATTTTTTATCTCGATTAAAAATAATGAAGAAAAACAAAATTTTGAAAAAATTGATAATAAAAAAATAGAAAAAATATTTGATAGAGAAAATCCATTCTCAGGTGTTATATTATCTAATAAAAGAATTACAGGAAGAAATTCTAATAAGATTATTAATCATATTGAAATAGATTTGCAAGATTCAAAAATAACTTATACTCCCGGAGATGTTTTGGGGGTTTGGTATAAGAATGATTGCATATCAATTAAAAATTTATTGAAAATATTAAAAATTGAATCAACTACAAAAGTTTTTTTTAAAAATAAAAAAGAAAGTATTTTTGATTTACTTCGGGAAAAATTTGAAATTACTATCAATACGAAAAAAATTATAGAATCATATAATTATTTTGCAAAATCAAATGCATTACAAAGCGTTCTTTCAAATGTAATTGAAATAAAAAAGTATACTCAAAATATTTCTTTTTTAGAAATGGTTTATCAAAATCCTACTAGAATGACAGCAAATGAATTAATTTCGTTTTTAAGACCATTAACACCTAGATTATATTCTATATCTTCTTCTCAAAAAGAAATAAATGATGAAATTCACATTACAGTTGGATTATTAAAATATCAGATTAATAATCGAATATATAAAGGAGGAGCATCAAATTATTTAATTAATGAACTTAAAGAAGAACAGAAAGTTTCAATTTTTGTTCAAGAAAATAAAAACTTTCGATTACCTAGCAATACAGATACCTCTATTATTATGATATCAGCTGGAACAGGAATTGCTCCATATAGATCATTTATGCAAGAGAGAGAAAATACTAAATCTAAAGGGAAAAATTGGTTATTTTTTGGAAATCAATATTTTACAGAAGATTTTTTGTATCAAATAGAATGGCAACGATATTTTAAAAATAAATTATTAACTAAAGTTAGTTTGGCCTGGTCTAGAGATCAAAAAGAAAAAATATATGTACAACATAAAATACGCGAACATGGTTTATCAGTTTGGGAGTGGATTAAGTCAGGAGCGTATATATATGTTTGTGGAGATGCTTTTAATATGGCTAAAGAAGTTGAACAAACATTATTATCAATTTTTGAACAATATGGAAATATGAATAAAAAATCAGCAGAGGAATTTTTATTTACTTTAAGAAATAAAAAACGATATCAGCGAGATGTATACTAATGAATCAGAAAAAAAATAAAATTAATTCAATTATAAGTTTATTTAGTGAAGCGGAAAAAATAAAAGCTAACAGCAATTATTTACGAGGGACTATTAAAAAAGATCTGAAAAATACCTTAACAAATGGTTTTACTGGAGATAATTATTCATTAATTCGATTTCATGGAATGTATCAGCAAGATGATAGAGATTTACGAAAAGAAAGAATGGAACAAAAACTAGAACCTCGTCATGCTATGATGTTACGTTGTAGAATACCTGGTGGTATAATTAAACCTTATCAATGGCTAGAAATTGATCGATTTTCAAATGAAAATACTTTATATAAAACTATAAGATTAACAAATCGTCAAACATTTCAATTTCATGGAATTTTAAAAAAAAATTTAAAGAAAGTTCATAAAATGTTAGCTTTAATAGGATTAGATTCATTTGCAACCGCTAATGATGTTAATAGAAACGTTTTATGTTCTTCTGATTTAATGGCTTCTAATTTACATAAATCTACTTATGAATGGGCAAAAAAAATTTCTGAATATTTTTTACCAAAAACAAATGCTTATGCTGAAATTTGGTTAGATAAAAAAAAGATAGTATTAAATGAAAAAGAACCTATTTTAGGAAAAACCTATCTTCCTAGAAAATTTAAAATAGCTATTGCTATTCCACCAAACAATGATGTTGATTTACATGCTAATGATATAGCACTTGTAGCAATTTCAAAAGAAGAAAAGTTAATTGGTTTTAATGTATTTGTAGGAGGTGGATTATCTATTGAGCATAATAATAGTAATACCTGGCCATCTTTAGCTGTAGAATTTGGTTTTGTTAATTTATTAAATGTATTAAAAGTTCTTGAAGCTATAGTTACTGTTCAACGAGATTGGGGTAATAGGTATGATCGAAAAAATGCTAAAACTCGTTATACATTAAAAAAATTTGGAAAAGAAAAATTTATAAATGAAGTGGAATTTAGATCCAAAACTAAATTTAAAACTATTTATCCTTATACTTTTATTAATAGAGGGGATAAATTTGGATGGAGTAAAGGAATTAACGGAAAATGGAGTTTTACTTTATATATTGAAAATGGTCGTTTAATTGAAGATTATAAAAAAATTAAATCTGGTTTGTATAAGATAGCACTTATACACGACGGAGATTTTCGAATTACAGCAAATCAAAATATAATAATTTATAATATTTCAAGTGATAAAAAAGAAAGTATAGAAGAAATTCTTTTTAAATATATGGTTATAAGCAATATTACAGAATTACAAAAAAATTCTATGGCATGTGTTTCTTTTCCCACATGTCCCCTAGCTATGGCTGAAGCTGAAAGAATTTTAACTATGTTTGTTAAAGAAATAGATAAAATAATGGAAGAGTATCATTTAACAAACGAAAGTATTATTTTACGAATTACAGGATGTCCAAACGGTTGTGCCAGGTCCTTATTAGCGGAAATAGGTTTAATAGGAAAATCAATGAATAAATATAATTTATATCTTGGAGGTAATAAAATAGGAACTAGAATTCCTAGGTTATATGGAGAAAATTATAGCTTATCTAAAATAATAGAAATCATTAAACCTATGATTCATAGATGGTCTATAGAAAGATTTTTTAAAGAATGTTTTGGAGATTTCTTGGTTCGTGTTAAAATAATTGAGTCTGTTTCAAATTTACCAAATAATTTTTGGAAAAAATAAAAGGAAACTTATTAATTATGTCAATTATAGATTTTTCAGAAATTCAACATTGGACATCAGATCAAAAAGCTGATTTTTTGAAAAAGAATAATTTTTTTATAAATAAGCTATCTACAAAAAAAAGAATTGTATGGGCGCTAAATAACTTACCTCATGAAATAGTGTTGTCATCAAGTTTTGGTTTACATTCAGTAGTTTTGCTGCATCTTATTACTAAACAAAAATCAGATATTCCTATTGTTGTAATAGATACAGGATATTTTTTTGTCGAGACTTATAAATTCATTGATTTTTTAACAGAAAAATTTAATTTAAATATAAAAGTATACTCTGCAGAAATATCTTCTGCTTGGCAGGAGGTTCGTTATGGAAAGTTATGGGAAAAAGGAATTAAAGGAATTGATAAATATAATTTTATTAATAAAGTAAAACCTATGAAACATGCTTTAAAAGATCTATCGGTCCAAACTTGGATAGCTGGTTTAAGAAGAGTTCAAGCAAATAGTAGAGTAAATTTAAATTATTTAGAAATAAAGAAAAATTTTTTTAAATTTTTTCCAATTTTAGACTGGTCTGATAAAAAGGTTTTTGACTATATTAAAGATCATAATTTGCCGTATCATCCTTTATTTAAAAAAGGATATGTTTCTATTGGAGATGTACATACGACAAGTAAATATGTAAAAGGAATGGTAAAAGAAAAAACAAGGTTTTTTGGTTTAAAAAGAGAATGCGGTTTACATCATATAAAGTAATTTGATTATTTTTTTAATTCAATTTAAAAGAGCATAAAAAACGTTTATTTGTATTTATTTGAGGAGCATGTGAATTATTTCCCTTGTTTTATTAATTTAAAAAACAAAAAAGTATTATTTGTAGGTGCTGGAAAAATTGCTGTTAGAAAAATTTTTTTTCTACTTAATATGAATTCAATTATAATGGTTGTTTCTAGAAATATTTCTTCGGAATTAATTGAAATATATAAAAAAAGAAAAATTAATTGGGTGGATACTGAATTTTTTGAAAATCAGTTAAACGAAGTATTTTTAGTTATTGTCGCGACAAACGATAATATATTAAATACTTATATTTATAAAAAATCAAAACAGAAAAGGATATTAATCAATGTTATCGATGATCGTTCAAAATGTTCTTTTATTTTTCCTTCTATAGTAGATCGATTTCCAATAACAATAGCAGTTTCTTCTGGTGGAACTGCACCAGTATTAACTAGAATTATTAAAGAACGAATAGAATCAATTCTTCCAATAAATTTAGGGAAATCAGCTTTACTAGCTGAAAAATGGAGAAGTCATGTTAAATTAAAATTTAAAAAAAATACGCATCGACGTTATTTTTGGGAAAAAATTTTTAATGGAATATTTATTAGTCATGTTTTAAATGGAAATTTAAAACAAGCTATTAAAATATTAAATAATGAAATAAAACAAAAAACTTCATTTAAAGGAGAAATTTTTTTAGTAGGAGCGGGACCAGGCGACAGTGGTTTGTTAACTTTGAGAGGTTTACAAGTTATACAACAAGCTGATGTTGTTTTATATGATAACTTAGTAAGTTCTGATATTTTATCGCTAATTCGAAAAGATGCTAAAAAAATTTATGTAGGAAAGATAGCCAATAAACCATGTATTAGTCAAAAAAATGTTAATTCAATGTTAATTACTATGGCTAAAAATGGAAACAAAGTTGTTCGTTTAAAAGGTGGCGATCCTTTTATTTTTGGAAGAGGTGGGGAAGAATTAGAAGAAGCTAAAAAATTTAAAATTAATTTTCAAGTTGTTCCTGGTATTACTTCAGCAATTGGAGTTGCTGCTTATTCAGGAATTCCATTAACACATCGAAATTATTCAAGTGGAATAATATTTATTACTGGATGTAACCAAGAAAAAGAAAGTCAAGATTGGTCTTTTATATCAAAATGTAAAAATTACACTTTAGTTATTTATATGGCTAAATTACAATCTTCGTATATATTTGATAAATTAAGAGTTAATAAATATCCTTTGGATATGCCTATGGCTTTAATTGAAAAAGGAACTACATTAAAGCAAAAAACTATTATAGATACTTTTATAAATCTTAAAAAATTATCATGTTTAATGAAACGGCCTACATTATTAATTCTTGGAAAAGTGGTTTCATTGTCAAAAAAATTATCTTGGTTTAAAAAAGATATCAATTAGATTAATAGATCTTAAACTTAATTAAATTTGGGGAGAAAATGAAAAAAAATCTATTTTCTTATTTATCTCAATTAGAAGCTGAAAGTATTTTTATTATTCGAGAAGCATTTTCAGAATTTGAAAATCCAGTAATGTTATACTCGATAGGAAAAGATTCCTCTGTTATGCTACACTTAGCAAAAAAAGCTTTTTATCCAGGTAAAATTCCTTTTCCATTATTACATGTAGATACTGGATGGAAGTTTAAAGAAATGTATGAATTTAGAGATCAGATTGTTAAAGAAACAAATGCAGAATTAATTGTTTATACTAATTCAGAAGGAGAAAAATTAAAAATTGATCCTTTTGTTCATGGTAGTGATAAGTTTACTAATATTATGAAAACTGAAGCATTAAAAAAAGCTATGAAAAAGTATAATGTAGATGCTGCTTTTGGAGGAGCGAGAAGAGATGAGGAAAGGTCGAGATCTAAGGAAAGAGTTTATTCTTTTAGAGATCAATTACATCAATGGGATCCTAAAAAACAGAGACCTGAGTTATGGAATATCTATAATGGACAAATCAATGTGTTAGAAAGCATGAGGATATTTCCTTTATCTAATTGGACTGAATTAGATGTTTGGGAATATATTTTTTTAGAAGAAATAAAAGTTGTTCCATTATATTTTTCTAAAAAAAGACCTATTTTAAATAGAAATGGAAAACTACTTATGGTTGAAGATGATAGATTAAAAATTCAATCTACTGAAAAAATAACATTTGAAAATGTTAGGTTTAGAACTTTAGGATGTTGGCCTTTTACGTCTGCTATAAAATCTAACGCAAAAAATGTATTTGATATTATTAACGAAATGATAGTAGTTAAAACTAGCGAAAGAACTGGAAGATTAATAGACCATGATCGATCAAGTTCTATGGAATTAAAAAAACGACAAGGTTATTTTTAGTTGGGTAATAAAATGAAAAAAGAAATAAATATTAATAATAAAGGTTTGTTTACAGAAAAAAAGTGGTTTTCTTGTAATAAAAATAAAGATATTTTTCGATTTCTAACATGTGGTAGTGTAGATGATGGAAAAAGCACTTTAATAGGTCGATTATTATATGATACTAATCAGATTTATGATGATCAATTAGAGCTTTTATTAAAAGATAGTAAAAAACATGGAACTCAAGGTAATAATTTAGATTTTGCATTATTGGTTGATGGACTGCAATCTGAAAGAGAACAAGGAATTACGATTGATGTAGCTTATAGATATTTTTCTACTAAGAAAAGAAAGTTTATTATGGCAGATACGCCTGGTCATGAAGAGTACACATGTAATATGGCAACTGGAGCGTCTAAATGTGACTTATCAATTATTCTTATAGATGCTCAAATAGGTCTTTCAGAACAAACTTATAGACATGTTTTTATTAGTTTTATTTTTGGAATAAAATACTTAATTATTACAGTTAATAAAATGGATTTAGTGCATTATAAAAAAGATGTTTTTGAAAAAATTAAAAAAGATTTTTTATTTTTTCTAGAAAGATTTTCAATAAAGTTAAATGTATTTTTTGTTCCAATATCAGCATTATTAGGGGTAAATATAGTTAATAATAAATTGTTAATTAAATGGTATGAAGGACCTTCATTGTTAAATTTATTAGAAACAATTAAAATAATCAAAAAAGAATATAAAGAAGAAAATTTAAGATTTCCTATTCAATACGTTAATCGTGCTAACGCAAATTTTAGAGGTTATTCTGGTACAATAGTATCAGGTTGTATATCCGTGGGACAAAGAATAAAAGTTTTACCATCTGCTGCTTTTGTTACAGTTGAAAAAATAGTAACATATGAAAAAAATTTGATTAAAGCGAATACTGGTCAATGTGTAACTATTTTACTAAAAGAAAAGATTGATGTTAGTAGAGGAGATTTGTTTGTTGATTCATCTTCAATGATAGAACCTAAGCAAAGTATTTTTGTTAAGATTATATCTATGTCTAAAAATCCAATAATTTCTGGAAACATATATAATATAAAAACTGCAACAAAAAAAACAAGAGCATTTATAAAAAAAATTATTTATAAAATAGATATAAAATCATTAAAGAAAAATAAATCGGATAAATTGATGTTAAATGAAATAGGATTAATAGAAGTTATGTTAGATGAGCCTATTTTCTTTGACAATTTTAAAAAGAATAAAGTTATGGGTAGTATGATCTTTATAGATTTGTTTAATAACAATACTATTGCAGGCGGAATGTTTAAAGAATTTCAAAAAGAAAAAAAATCTTTAAAAGAAAATGTTTTAAGTAATAATTTTGAGTGTGAATTTCGTTCATTAATATCCAAATATTTTCCACATTGGGGAATAAAAAATATTTCCTAGTTATTTTATAAGAATTATAAAAACATATGAATCAAAAAAACATTATTTGGCATAAACATATTATTAATAGAGAAAAAAGAGAATTTTTTAATAAACATAAATCAATAGTTTTATGGTTTACAGGATTATCAGGATCAGGAAAATCTACAATTGCTGGAAATTTAGAAAATATTTTATATAAAAAAGGAATTAGGACTTATTTATTAGATGGAGATAATGTTCGATTAGGATTATGCAAAGACCTTTCTTTTACTTCAATAGATAGAAAGGAAAATGTTCGTAGAGTTGCAGAAGTGGCTAAATTAATGATTGACGCAGGAATAGTGGTGCTTTGTGCTCTTATTACTCCTTATAAAAAAGATAGGTTCTTAATTCGAAATATTATTGGAGAAAAAAATTATGTAGAAATCTTTATAGATACTTCTTTAGAAATTTGTAGGTCTAGAGATCCTAAAGGGTTATATAAGCAAAATATTTTAAAAAAGATTGATAATTTTACAGGATTTGATTCAGTTTATGAGATCCCAACGTGTCCAGATATTCACATTAATGGAGAAAATTCTTTGAAATTTATATTAAAAAAAATATTTAGAATCATTGAAAGTAAAATTTTTTAGAAAAATAAAAAAAAATAATTTTTTTAATATATAAAAAAAATATTTCATTTTAAAAAAATATATAAATTATATTAATATATGTAAAGCAAAAAAGTAAATATAAGAGAAGTTAATTTTTTAATTTTTTTAAAAATTTTTTTTAGTTAAAGAAAATAGAGAATTAACTAATTATTTTGAAATTGAAAATAATAAAATTAAGAGTAAAAAATAATTTTAAGTAAAGTTGAAAATATAAAAATATTAACAAGTTAAGTAGTTATTTAAAAAAAAATAATTTAAATTAATTTAAATATATAAAACTATACTTATTTAAAATATTAATTTTTAAGGAAAAAAATAAAATGAGTCTTATTTTATTTAAAGATTTTAGGTTTGAAGCAGCTCATAAATTACCTTATGTTACAAAAGAACACAAATGTTATAAGTTACACGGACATTCTTTTTTAGTTCGTGTAAATATAAAAGGTGAAATTGATGATGATACTGGTTTTATAATAGATTTCAAAGAAGTAGATAATGCTTTTCAACCTATTAAATTTCAATTAAATCATGCTTATCTTAATTCAATTAAGGGTTTAGAAAATCCGACAATAGAAATTTTATCGAAATGGATCTGGAAAAAATTAAAACCTAAATTAAATAATTTATATTCAATTAAAATTAATGAAACAATTTCATCAGGATGTATTTATAAAGAATAAAGAATATTAAGGAATCACTAAATATTTTTGTATTTGTATGGATAGTCTCCAATTATTTATTAAACATAATTTAATACATAAATCAGTGGCTTTTTTATCTTGGTTAATTGGTTGTAAAAAAATTAATTTAGATCTTATATTTTTTTTCATACTTTTTAAAAATATTTTTAATTTAATTACATCACTGTTATTCAAGATTGCATATTTGATTTCATTAGCACGAAAAATAGCACTATTAACTATTTTTTTACCTATAGTTATTTTAGGGGATACAGTTACCCAGGTTTTTTTAGAGCAATATATAGTATGTGTTCCACTAGTTTCTATTTGACAGGAATAACCTTTTTTTTCTAGTTCTTTTGTTAGAATTTTAAGATTGAAAACGCACGGTTCTCCTCCGGTTATAACTATATGTTTTGCTTTCCAGTTATATTTTTTAATAAAGTAAATTATTTCGAAAGTGTTAAGAAAAGCCCAATTTTTTGTAGATTTTTTTTTATTAATTATATTTTTAGGTTCGACTTGATTTTCATTTAATAATTTCCATGTATGTTTAGTATCACACCAACTACAACGAATTGGACAACCTTGTATTCGAATAAAAATAGAAGGTTGTCCAGCATAAAACCCTTCTCCTTGTATTGTTTCGTACATTTCATTAATTGGATATTTCATTTTTTAATTCTTTTATTTTAAATTTATAAAAATATTATTTTTTTATAAGTTAATTGATGGAATTTTTTTAAAATACTGCTATTTATTTATATTGTATAAATAAATAGCAGATCTTTTTATTTATTAAAAATATTTTTTAGAAAATGTTATTTTCTATTTCCTCTTCAATTCTAATAAGACGATTATATTTACAAGTTCTTTCAGAGCGACATATTGAACCTGTTTTAATTTGTCCTGATGATGTACCTACAGATAAATCAGCAATTGTAGTATCTTCTGTTTCTCCAGAACGATGGGAAATAATAACCTTATAGTTTGACTTTTTGGCTAATTGTATGGTTTTTAATGTTTCAGATAATGTTCCGATTTGATTTAATTTAATTAAAATAGCATTTGCAACTTTATTTTGAATTCCTTTTTTTAGAATTTTTTCATTAGTTACAAATAGGTCATCTCCTACTAATTGTATCTTTTTCCCTAGTTTTTTCGTTTGATGTTTAAATCCTTCCCAATCGTTTTCATCTTGCCCATCTTCAATAGAACAAATAGGATAAATTTTAGTTAATTTTTCTAAATAGTTTGTAAATTCATGAGAATTAAATTCTTTTTTTTCTTTTTTAAAACAATATTTTTTAGTAGAAGCATTATATAATTCAGAAGCTGCACAATCAATAGCTATAGTTACATCTTTTCCAATTTCATATCCTGCTTTATTTATTGCATTTTGAATAATATTTAAGGCATCTTCATTAGAATTTAAATTCGGAGCGTATCCACCTTCGTCTCCTACAGAAGTATTAAGTGATTTCTCTTTTAATATTTTTCCTAAATAATGAAATATCTCAGCACCTATTTGAATAGCATGTTTAATAGTTTTAGCTTTTATTGGTTGTATCATAAATTCTTGTATATCAATATTATTATTAGCGTGTTTTCCTCCATTAATAATATTTATCATAGGAATAGGCATGGAAAATTGATTAGGTGTATTATTTAATTCAGAAATGTATTGATATAAAGGAATTTTTTTTTGTATAGCTGTAGCTTTTGCTATCGCTAAAGAAATAGCTAAAATTGTATTAGCACCAAGATTGGATTTGTTTTCAGTTCCATCTAATTCAATCATAAAATTATCGATTTCTTCTTGATTTCTAGCATCTTTTTTGTATATTTTTTTAGATAGAATAGTATTTCCGATCAAAACTGCTTTTTTTACTCCTTTTCCTAAAAAATATTTTTTTTCTTCATCTCTTAATTCTACTGCTTCTTTAGAACCTGTTGATGCACCAGAAGGGACTGAAGCAATTCCAATTGCTCCTCCTTGTAAATGTATTTCTGATTCAATAGTAGGATATCCTCTAGAATCTATTATTTCTCGGCAAATAGTTTTTTTTATTTTGTACATTTTAATCCTTTTATAAAAGAAAAATTAAAGTTTAAGAATTTTCTATAATAATTTTTTTTTATATATTTTAGCGGCTTTTATAAAACTTTTAAATAGAGGATGTCCTTTTCTTGGATTTGAATTAAACTCTGGATGAAATTGACAAGCTATGAACCAAGGATGATTGAATAACTCAATTATTTCGACTAAATTTTTTTCTTTAGATCTTCCAGATATAATTAATCCTAATTTTTCTATTTTTTTTAAAAGTAAATTATTAACTTCATATCTATGTCTATGTCTTTCTGATATTTTTTTATTTTTGTATATTTTATAGGTTAAACTATTTTTTTTTATAATGCATATATGTTCACCTAATCTCATAGTTCCACCTAAATTGTTTTTCTTATAATATTTTTTTTGCTTTTTATCCCATTCTTTAATTAAAGCTATAATTGGATATTTACAATTAGGTTGAAATTCTGTTGAGTTTGCAGAAGTAATGCCGATTACATTTCTTGTATATTCTATAATAGCTAGTTGCATGCCTAAACAGATACCTAAATAAGGAATTTTTTTTTCTCTAGCATAACGAATAGAAAAAATCATTCCTTCTATTCCTCTTTTTCCAAATCCACCTGGAATTAAAATTCCGTCCAACTTTTCTAAAATTTGATTGTATTTGTTTTCAATAATTTTTTCAGAATTAATTAGTTTAATAATAATTTTAGCTTTATTTTTTAATCCTCCATGTTTAATTGCTTCTATTACAGATTTGTAAGCATCTGGTAATTCAGTATATTTTCCAATAATTCCTATGGTAATAATTTCGGTAGATTGTTTTTCTTCAGAAATAACTTTATCCCAAGAAGATAAATCTGCTATTGGAACATTAAGATTAAAATATTTGCAGATATAATCATCTAAACCTTGAAGTTGTAATAGTTTTGGTATTTTATAGATAGAATCTAAATCTATTAAAGAAATAACAGCTTTTTTAGAAACATTACAAAATAAAGCTATTTTTTTTCTTTCGGTTTCTGATATTTTTTTTTCCGAACGACAGATTAGTATATCTGGTTGAATACCAATAGATAATAATTCTTTAACAGAATGTTGAGTAGGTTTTGTTTTTATTTCCTTAGTTGTAGAAATATAAGGAAGTAGTGTTAGATGTATATACAAAACATTTTTTTTATTAATATCTATTGATATTTGTCTAATTGCTTCTAAAAATGGAAGAGATTCTATATCTCCTACGGTACCACCTATTTCTACAATAGTAATATCGTTTTTTTTTGATAATTTAATAATTCTATTTTTTATAAGATCTGTTATATGAGGAATAACTTGAATAGTTGCTCCAAGATAATCTCCTCTTCTTTCTTTTTTTAAAACTTCCGCATATATACTACCTGTTGTGAAATTGTTTAAACTAGTCATTTTGTTTTTTATAAAACGCTCGTAATGACCTAGATCTAAATCTGTTTCGGCTCCATCTTTTGTAACAAAAACTTCTCCGTGTTGAATAGGACTAATAGTTCCTGGATCAACATTAATATAAGGATCTAATTTAATAATAGTTGTTTTAAGTTTTCTTTCTTCTAGAATTGATCCAAGTGAACCTGCTGTAATTCCTTTTCCTAAAGAGGAAACAACTCCACCTGTTATAAATATATAATACTTATTCATTTTTTACCAGGAGTATAAAATAAAGTATGAATGGAATAATTTAGATAGGAATGATATAATATCTTATAAAATAAATAATAGCAATTTTTAACTATTTTCCGAATGTAGAAATTAATACTAAAGTCTAATTATTTTTTCCATTTTTGTTTTAATGAGACAATTCTATTAAATTTCAATTTTTTATTATCTGTTTTACTTTTATTTAAGAGAAAATATCCTTCTCTTTCAAATTGATATGTACTAAAATTTTTGTTTTTTAAAACATTTTTATTAACAAACCCATTTTTAATAATTAATGATTTATTGTTAATGTAATTTAAAAAATTATTTTTTAATTCGGGAAATTTAACATTAAATATACGATCATATAAAAAAAATTTTGCTGGAAGAGCATCTTTGTTAGAAATCCAATGAATGATTCCATTAAATTCTTCTATTCCTGTTTTGTTTTTTAAATTTGTACATATACAAATTATACTATTAATTTTTTCATTTTTATCTTTTTTGATTTCTACGGCTTTTATAACTAAACTATATCTTAATTTTACTTTTTTTCCAAGAATTAATCTTTTATATCCAGGGATATAATATTCAGAAAAATCTGATTTATCTATGTATATTTCTTTGCTTAAAGTAATTTTATTTGTTCCCATGGAATGATTTTTGGGATGATATGGTATAAAAATATTTTCTTTATAATTTTCAGGTATATTAGATATAATTAATTTTATAGGGTTAATAACTGCCATGCTTCTAGGTGTGGATTTATTTAAATCATTTCTAATACAGTTTTCTAATAAGTCTAATTCTATATAATGTTCTTTTTTAGTAAATCCTATTCTGTTACAAAAATCTTGGATAGAATTCGGAGTGTAACCTCTTTTTTTTAATCCAGAAATAGTAGGCATTCTAGGATCATCCCATCCAGAAACAATTTTTTTTTCAACTAATATTGATAATTTTCTTTTAGAAAGAATAGAATATTCTAAATTTAATCTTGAATATTCATATTGCATAGGTTTATTTATAGAGTCTATATTTTTTAAAATCCAGTTATATAATTCTCTATTTTCCTGAAATTCAAGAGTACATAAAGAATGAGTAACTCCCTCTAATGCGTCGGAAATACAATGTGAAAAATCATATAAAGGATAAATACACCACTTTTTTTTTGTTTGATGATGTTCAATAAACATTATTCGATACAGAACAGGATCTCTCATTATGATAAATGGAGAGCTCATATCAATTTTTGCTCTTAAACAAGCTGATCCTTCTGAAAAATATCCTGATTTCATTTTTTCAAAAAGAATTAAATTTTCTTGAATCGTTTGATTTCTAAAGGGACTGTTTCTTCCGGGTGTACTTAATGTGCCTCTATATTGTTTTATTTCCTCTTTACTTAATTGATCTACATAAGCTAAATTTTTTTGAATTAGTTTAATAGCATATTGATAAATTTTTTCAAAGTTTTGGGAAGTAAAATATATTTTTTTCCATTTAAATCCTAGCCATTTAATATTAGATTTGATAATATCAATATACTCAGCGTTTTCTTTTTTAGGATTGGTATCATCAAATCTTAAGTTACATATACCATCATACTTTTTGGCAACACTAAAATTTAAGTGTATAGATTTAGCATGACCTATATGTAAAAACCCATTAGGTTCAGGAGGAAATCTAGTTTGGATATAGTCACATTTTTTATTTTTTAAATCTTTCGAAATAATTTTTTGAATAAAGTTTAAACGAGATTTTTTTTTAAGAAGATTATTTTTCATTTTAATTTTTTTTTCAATAAAATTTAATACTATCTGAAATTTGTAATTTTTTATAGGTTTATTTTAATAAAATTTCGTGATATATTATATCATATATATATATGTTTTATTAAAAAAGAATACAAATTATTAATTAATAATAATTTGTATTCTTTTTTAAAGAAAATAGATTATAAATATTTTATTTTTATTTAAAAATATAAATTTTTTAATTATTTAGAATAGGCTATGTAGCTCAGATTGGTTAGAGCACAGCACTCATAACGCTGGGGTCATGGGTTCAAGTCCCATCATAGCCACCAGTTTAAGTAAAATATATTTTTTTTGCGGAAGTGGCGAAATAGGTAGACGCACCAGATTTAGGATCTGGCACTGAAAAGTTTGCGAGTTCAAGTCTCGCCTTCCGTATAAAAATAATAAGCATATTTAGGTGTTTTAAAATATGGGGTATAGCCAAGTGGAAAGGCACCGGTTTTTGATACCGGCATTCCCTGGTTCGAATCCAGGTACCCCAGAAAAAATAATATGAGTTATTTTTTTCATTTCTTTAAAATCAAATGGGGTATAGCCAAGTGGAAAGGCACCGGTTTTTGATACCGGCATTCCCTGGTTCGAATCCAGGTACCCCAGAAAAAATAATCAAAGATAAATTTTTAACTTTTTATTTTTAAATAAGGTTTTAAAATGATGAAAATAGATGAATTAAAAAAAAAAGCTGCTTTAACGGCAATAAAATATATTAAAGAAAACTCAATCGTTGGAATTGGAACAGGTTCTACTGTTTCTTATTTTATAAAAGCTTTAAGCACTATTAAAAAAAAAATACTTGGGGTAATTTCAAGTTCTATTTCTTCATCAGAAAAAATTAAAAAATATGGATTAAAAATCTTAGATTTAAATAAAGTTTTTTCTCCTATTATATATGTAGATGGAGCTGATGAAATAAATGAAAAAATGGAAATGATTAAAGGAGGAGGGGCAGCATTAACAAAAGAAAAAATAATTGCAGCTTCAGCAAGTCAATTTATTTGTATAATAGATGAGACTAAGCAAGTAAAAACATTAGGAAATTTCCCGCTTCCAATTGAAATTATTCCAATGTCTTACTCTTTTATTAAAAATAAAATAATTAAGTTAGGCGGAATTCCAAAATTAAGGAAAAATTTGATTACAGATAATGGAAATATTATTATAGATGTTTATGGATTAAAAATATTAAATCCTTCTATTTTAGAAGAAAAAATTAATTCTTTTCCTGGTGTGGTAACAGTAGGATTATTTTCAAAAATAAAAGCAGATATTGTAATTATTGGAACTCAATCAGGAGTGGAAGTTTTATTTAATAAAAAAAATAAAAATTTAAAATTGATGACGTAGTAATTTTTTTTTTAAAATATTAATAATTAATAATATATATAATTTTAAAAAAATTTTTTTTAATTAAATTAAACTAATATCTTTAATATTAAGAAATTTAATAATTAAAAAAAACAGAGTATTATTATGAATAATCAAATAATTCGAGAAAATATTAGAATTAAAAGAAAAAAACTATCTGAAGTGGATAGAAATAATGCCGCTATAAAAGTTGCTAACTTAGCATGTAATTTTAAAAAAATAAAAAGTGCTAAGAATATAGCTTTATTCTCTTCATTTGATGGAGAAATTAGTACTTTACCTTTAATTAATATTTTGTGGAAAAAAAATACTCAAGTTTTCTTACCTAAAATACAGTCTTTTTCTAAAAAAACAGTATTTTTTTTAAAATATAAAAAAAATACTGTTTTGAAAGTAAATAGATTTAATATTTCCGAACCTATAGCAAAAAATGAAACAAAAAATTTTATCGATGAAATAGAAATTATTTTAGTTCCATTAGTAGCCTTTAATTCAAAAGGATATCGATTAGGAATGGGATGTGGATTTTATGACTTTTTATTAAAAGATTGGAAAAAAAAAAAATTTATACCTGTAGGCATAGCTTACAATTTTCAATTGGTAAAAAAAATAAAAATTAATAGTTGGGATATTCCTTTACCTTATATTATAACACCAAAAAAAATTTGGTTCTGGAAAAAAAATTTTTTTTAGATAGTAACATTTAACTCTTCGTATTTATATAATAAAATAGATAATGCGGCTATAGAGCTAGTTTCTGAACGTAATATCCTTTTTCCTAATGAAATGTTTTGAAATCCATATTTTTTCTTAAAATTATCAATTTCTGCAATAGAAAAACCGGATTCTCCTCCAATTATTACATTTATTTTTTTTGTTACAGAAATTAAAGAATTTATTGTATTTTTTGAGTAAGGATCAAAAATTAATTTTAATTCATTACTAGGTAATTTATTACACCATGTATACATATGTTCAGGATAGTTAATAATAGGAATTTTATTTCTTTTACATTGTTGGCAGGAAGATATTGCTATATTTTTCCATCGGTTATACTGTGCTAGTAAAGAAGAATCATTAACTTTTTTGGAAAAATTTTCTTTTTGCAATAAAGGTGTAATTGAATGAACTCCTAATTCAGTAGATTTTTGAATAATAAAATTCATTTTTTTTTGATTTAGCATAATTGGAGCAAAATGTATTTTTACAATAGATTCTTGATTCTTTTTTTGTTTATTTTCTATAAGTACTCGAATTATTTTTTTTTTAATACTAGTAATTGTTCCTGTAAAAATATAATTTGTATTATTGAATAATTCAATTTTTTCATTTATTTTTAATCTTAATACATTTTTAAAATAATGAAAATTTTTGTTAGTTAAATATATGTTTTGTTTTTTTTTTATTTCGTTTTCATAGAAAATTCTATATTTTTTTTTTCATTTTTTTCTATACCTATTTATAATAAAATTTTTTTTATATTTATCTTTTATATAAAATATAGATAAACAATATTTAACAATTTCTTCTTTTTCTTTTTATTTTATAGTCAATTAATATTTTATATTCGATTGTTTTTTTAAATATTCATTAAAACTTATAGTATCATTATTTTCAATTTTTTTTTGTTTTTTTTTCGATTTTATTTTTTCTTTTAAAAAAAAATCTTTATTAAAAATTTTTAATTTTTCTTTTTTTAATTCTTGATTATATTTTTCAGCTAAAAAAACTCCAGTTTTTTTTAATCCTTTTTGAAGAAAAAAATCTAAAATTTTAGAAGAGTAAGTTAAATTTGGATTTTTTAAATATTGTAATAAAATGTTACAACTTTTTTGATATGGATTATTTAAAAAATTAGAATCAAAAATTTTTGCTATTTTTTCAAAATCTTTAAATAAAATAGAAACAATTTTTTTAAAACAAATTTTTTTTTCTGAATTTAGTAACTTTATTTTTTGGTTTGGTTTTCTTCCTTCTAGAGTAATATTTTCCCAATTTTCATTTAATTTTATTAATTCAGAATTAGTTAAATTAGGAGATTTATTTAATAAGCACCAATATAAAAATATATCTAAAAAAAATACTTGAGTTCTATTGATTCCAATAGAAGAGAATGGATTAATATCAAGAGCACGTATTTCGATATATTCAATTCCATTTTTTTTTAAAGAATCTATAAAACGTTTATTTTTTTTAATAGTGCATTTTGGTCGTATATAAGTATACAATTCATTTTCCATTTGTAAAATATTTGTATTTACTTGTTGTAATTTTCCTTTTTTATCAAATAAACCCATTTTTTCAAATTTTTCAGATGAAGTTTTAATTCCATATTTTATACTATTTAAATATTCATCCAGGTTGTTAAATGTTAAATGAAGCTTTTTAATTGAATCGTTAGAATGTCCTAATTTACTTAATCTTAATGAAGTAGCCCAAGGTAAATACTCTATATCTTTATTATTTTTAATATTTAATAAAAGATCTTTTTTTTTATTAGGTAAAAAATTTTTATACATAGCTGGAGAAGCACCAAAAAAATAAGGAATTATCCATCCAAATTGATAAAAGTTTCTAATAATATGTAAATATTCATTAGAAATTATTTTTTTTTCTTCTTCTTTATTTTTAGTTCTTACCCATTTTCTCCAAAATTCTTTAGGAATAGAAAAGTTATAATGCACTCCTGAAACTAAGTTCATTCCAATTCCATATCTAGTTTGTAAACCTTTTCTATATAAAGTTTTTATTCTTCCAGAATTAGAAGCTCCATATTGAGCCAATTGAACGTAATCTTTTTTTTCTCTAAAGCAAGGCATACTTAATGGCCACATGTATTCATTAGTAATGTTATTAGAAACATAACAATGTATATCCTTTAACACAGAAAATAATTCATTTACATCAGAGTATTTAGGTGTAATTAATTCTAATAAATTTTCAGAAAAATCAGTAGTAATTATAGGATGTGTTAAAGAGCTTCCTATTTTCTTTGGATGTTTACAGTTAGAAAGATTTCCATTTTTTTTTATTCTAATAGTTTCTCTTTCAATTCCCCTGCAAATTTTTTTTAGCAGTTCTGCATTTTTATTTAACCAATCTAATTTATCAGAAATATTTGAAATGAACATTTATTCCTTGTATAAAGTTTTTTTAAATGAGAAGAAATATTTTTTTCACAAAAAATATTTTTTTAAAAAAATTTAAATCTTTTGCATCCGAAAGGATTCGAACCTCCGACCGCTCGGTTCGTAGCCGAGTGCTCTATCCAACTGAGCTACGGATGCATATATATGATGAAATAAGATACGGAGAGAGAGGGATTCGAACCCTCGATGTAATTTTTTTTTACATACTCCCTTAGCAGGGGAGCGCCTTAAGCCTCTCGGCCATCTCTCCAAATAATATTAAAAATTTAATTTAAAAACTAACATTAAAGGTTTTCATTAATAAGCTTTATCTTACTTTTTTTATCTTATAAGTCAAACATTTTTTAATGTAAAGTAGATTGTTTTTCCTTTTTTAAAAATTCAGTTAAATTGCGCCTAGTATAATTAATTATTAACAAGGCGCAATTTTTCTTAATAAGAAGATGATTGAGTTTTTTCTGATTGAATTCTTTGATAAATTTCTTCTCTATGAACAGAAACTTTTTTCGGAGCATTGACACCAATTCTAACTTGATTTCCTTTAACTCCCAATACAGTAACAGTGACTTCATCTCCAATAATTAACGATTCCCCAACTCTACGAGTTAGAATTAACATTCTATGCTCCTAAAAAATTAAAATAATATATCCATCTAATCTTATTTATTTAGTTGAAATTTAATTCAAATTAAAACTATAAAATGATATATATATATCTTATTTAAGTTACTTTTTAAATAAGAGAAGACTTTTTAGTGAAAGTAATACTTAATTATATATTAATATATTGTGATATAACAATTTATTATGTTTATTTATGCTTTTTAATTTTACTTTCTAAAATAGACAAAATCCATTTTTTACTTTTTTTTATAAAGAAATTGTTATTTTTTGGTTTTATTCCTCCACCTTGTGCATTTTCCTTATTCCCTCCTCCCTTTCCATTAATTTCTTTAGTTATAAAATTTATTATTTCTACAGCAGTAATTTTTGTAATTAATTCTTTAGAAACACTTACTAAAACAGAAATTTTTTTATTTGTTTCATTGGTTAAAATAATTATAAATGAATTTAAATTATTTTTTAAATTATTAATTAAACAATTTAAAAAATTAGATTTTTTTTCGTTTAAATGATAAATAACTAGGTTAGTTTTTTTTATTAAAAAACTTTCTTTAAGTATTTTTTTAGTTGTTTCTTTTATTTTATATTTTTCATATTTTTTATAAATTAGTTTTAAATATGAGTTTTTTTCTAATAAAAAATTGATTTTTTTTACGATTTTTGTTTCTTCTTCTTTTAAATTTTTTTTAATTTTATTAAAAATAGACTCTTTTTTTTGAATAGATAGTAAAGCTTCTTTTCTCGTTAACGCCTCTATTCGACATACATTAGCTGATATACTATTATTAGAAATAATTTTAAATATTCCTATTTCTCCTGTTCTTCTTGCATGTGTTCCACCACATAATTCATGTGAAAAGTTATCAATAGATAACAATCGTACCTTTTCAGTATACTGTTTGTTTTTTAAAAAAATAGCATTTTTTTCTTTTGCTTCTTTGAAAGAGATAATTTCACAGTTAATATTTAAATTTTCCCAAATTTTATAATTTACTATTTTTTCGATTTTTTTAATCTCTTCCTGAGAAATAGAGTTAGGATATAAAAAATCAAAACGTAAATATTTTTCGTTTACTAATGATCCTTTTTGTAAAATTTTTTGATTTAAAACAATATTTAAAGAAGAGTGTAATAAGTGAGTTGCAGAATGATTTATAGCTATTAATTTTCTTTTTTTAAAATCAATTTCAGCAGTAACATTAGCATTAATTTTTATTTCTCCTGAAATTAATCTTCCAAAGTGCATAGTTACTAATCCGTTTTTTTTAGTATCTTCAACTAAAAAAGAAAAATTTTTATTATATATTTTTCCAGTATCTCCAATTTGTCCTCCGGATTCGGAATAAAATGGAGTTTCTTTTAAAATTAAAATAATTTTTTTATTCAAAGTTTGAATTTTTTTAATAGAGTTTTCTTTTAGAAATATATTAGTAATAGTTGTTTTGATTTTTTTTTCTTGATATCCTAAAAATATAGTTGGTTTTATTTTAAAAGTTTGATAATTTTTTTCAAAAAAAAACTTTTTAGATTTTTTTGATTGTATTTTTTGAGCTTCCATTAATTGATTAAACTTTTGATAATCAAGTATTATTTTTTTTTCTTTACAAATTTCTTCAATTAAATCAATTGGAAAACCAAAAGTATCATGTAAACTAAAAATTATTTTTCCAGGAAGAATATTTTTTTTTATTTTTTTTATATTTTCATGTAATAAAATTATTCCTTTTTTTAGTATTTTTAGAAATTGATCTTCTTCTAATTTTAATATTTTTCCTATTTCTTCTTTTTTTTTCATATTTCCATTAGAAAACTTTTTTATTAATTTAATTGTATATGGTACTATTTTATAAAGAAATTTTTCTTTTATTCCAAGTTTTAAACCATGTCTTAAGGCACGTCTAATTAATCTTCTAAGGATATATCCTTTTCCTTCATTACTAGGTATAACTCCACTAGAAATAATGTATATACAGGTTCTTATATGGTCAGCTATTATATGTAAAGATTTATTTTCTAAATCTTTAATATTATTTTGGTTAGCAATATAAAAAATTAATTTTTGGAATAAATCGATTTTATAATTTGATTTTTTTCTTTGTAAAATAGATGTAATTCTTTCTAAACCCATTCCAGTATCAACAGATTTATAAGGTAAATCGATTAAAGAACCATCTGACTGAAGATTATATTGAATAAATACAATATTCCATATTTCCAAATAATTATTATTCTCTACAAGAATATCTTTATTTTGATGTTCTTTATTTTGAGTATTATTAAAAAAAATTTCAGTGCAAGGCCCACAAGGTCCTGAGTTTCCCATTTTCCAGAAATTTTCTGATAAAAATATTTCTTTTTCTTTTTTTAGAGGAATAATTTGATTCTCAGATAAACCTATAATATTTTTCCAAATATTATAGGTTTCTTTATCAGAACTATGTATAGTAACTAATAACTTTTCTTCTGGTAAATTAAACCATTTTGAAGAAGTTAACAGTTCCCATGCATATATAATAGCATCTTCTTTAAAATAATCTCTAAAACTAAAATTTCCAAGCATTTCAAAAAAAGTATTATGATAAGAAGTGTATCCGACATTATTAAGATCGTTATGTTTACCTCCTGTTCTTAAACAATTTTGTACAGTTGCTACCCTTGGAAAGATAGGTTCTTTTTTTCCCAAAAAAACATCTTTAAATTGATTCATTCCAGCGTTAGTAAATAATAGAGAAGAATCATTTTTTGGAATAATTGAACTCCCAGGAATAATTTTGTGATTTTTTTTTTCAAAAAATTCTAAAAATGTTTTTCTTATTTCGTTAATACTTTTTTTCATATTTTTCCTGCTTTTTTTGTAAAATAGATTTAATTTTTAATAAAAAATATTTTTTATTAAAAATTAATCAATTTTTTAATTTTTTTTTATTTTTTTTATAGATTTAAAAAATAATTTCAAAATAATCGTATTAGATAATATTAATTATTATTCATTTAAAAAAAAAATTATAAATATGTTATATACTATTATTTATAGCAGTTAAATCCTTATAAATAAAATTATGAATAAATTTTTGAAATTTGAAAAAAAAATTTCTTATATGTGTTTTCTAAATCTTAGATTAGATAAGTCTATAAAAAGTTTCTGTAAACTATATACTAGAACTTATTTGAAAAAATGTATTTTGTCTAATTGCGTTTTAGTTAATAACACAATAATTAATTCTCCAGATAAAAAATTATACTTTGGAGATTTGATTACTATAAATTTTTTAGAATTAAAAAAAAATAATTTTAAAGATAAAAATATTTTTTTAGATATTATATATGAAGATGAATATTTACTTATTTTAAATAAACAATCAAATATGGTAGTACATCCTGGAGCAGGAAATGAAAATGGAACCATATTTAATGCTTTATTACATAAACACGAAATTTTTAAAAATATACCTCGTGCTGGAATAGTTCATCGATTAGACAAAGATACAACTGGTTTAATGGTAATAGCTAAAACTATATTAGTTTTTAATAAATTAAAAAAATTAATTAAATCAAGAAATATTTATCGTGAATATGAAGCAATTGTACAAGGGAATATGATTTCAGGAGGTACTATAAATGCTTCAATTTCAAGAAATTTATACAAAAAAACAAAAATGAGTGTAAATAAAAATGGAAAACCAGCTATAACTTATTACAAAATCATCGAACGATTCTGTAATTTTACTCATATTAAAGTTATTTTAAATTCAGGAAGAACTCATCAAATTAGAGTTCATATGTCTCATATTAAATATCCTTTAATAGGAGATAAAATTTATGGAAAAAAAAATTTTTCTACAAAAGGATTGAATCCTATTCTACTTAAAATAATAAGACAATTTTCAAGACAAGCATTACACGCAAGAAAGTTATCTTTTGTACACCCAATTAAAAAATTATTTATGAGCTGGAGTGTTAACCCTCCTAAAGATATGAATAATTTAATTAAAAATTTAAAAATGTTAAATAAAGAGAAAGTGTAAAAAATTTAAAACATTAATAATTTTATTTTTATTAAATTTTTTATATTTATCTAAAAAACTTAAGTTTTATTAAAAGAGTTAGATAATCTTTTTACTGCTGTTTCTAATGCCCAAAAGTAACCATCTAATTCAAATCCAGTAATAACACCGTTAGATATATCCGATAACCATGAGTTGGATCTAAAATTTTCTCTAGCATAGATATTTGAAATATGTACTTCAATAAATGGAATATTTACTGCTAAAAAAGCATCTCTAATAGCGATACTTGTATGAGTAAACGCTGCTGGATTAATGATGATATAATTAATTTTTTCTTTTGATTCGTGTATTTTATCAATAATAGCATGTTCGGCATTAGATTGATAATGATGAATATTTATGTTCAATGATAATGCTTTTTCATTTAATTGATTTGTCAACTCTTTTAATGTTTTTATTCCATAAGTATTTTTCTCTCTCGTTCCTAATAAATTTAAATTAGGTCCATTTAGTATTAAAATATTAAATTTTTTATTCATATTTTTCCAAAATTTTTAAAGTTTAAAAAATTAAATTTAATTTATATAATTAATTTATTAATTTTAATTAATAAATTATTATTGTTTAATTAAACCTATTGTATAAAATTTTTATTAAAAAAAATATATTTTATTTCTTTTTTTTTTTAAATATATGTAAATATAAAAAAGCGTTTTCTATAAGTATTTTATATACATTTAGAATGACTTTATAATTTAAAAAAAATATGACAAGTGAGCAAAAAATGTTAAATATTGTTTCAGAAAATTTATTAATTAATAATGACATTAATCATGAAGATTTGTTTAATGTTTTAAGTGACATTTATACAAAAAAAATTGATTATGTTGATTTATATTTTCAATCTAAATCAAAAGAAGTTTGGATATTAGAGGAAGGAATTATAAAAAATGGAATATATTTGCATGATCAGGGTATTGGAATACGAACTATTAAAGAAAATAGTGTTTCCCTTTCTTATATTGATACAATTACTTTAGAAGGATTAAAGAAAAGTGCAGATGCAGTAAGCAGCATTCTAAACAATTCAAAAGATAAAAAAATAAATAATTTTTCTTTAAAAAATCCATTACAAAGGTATTCAAGTCAAAATCCTATTGATAAAATGGATATTCATCAGAAAATTGAAATATTAAATTTTATTGATAATGCAGCTAGAAAAATTGATTCTAGAGTAATTAAAGTCAATGCTATGTTAACTGGAACATATGAAGAAGTTTTAATTAATTCTTCTTCAGGAAAGCTAGTTGCTGATATACGACCTTTAGTTCATCTTTCTATTAGTATATTAGTTGAAAGCAAAGGGAAAAGAGAAAAAGGATACAGCGGTGGGGGATGTCGAGGAAACTATGACTTTTTTTTAGAAAAAGATTGTTTAGGAAATAGTAGAATATTTAATTGGACAAATGAAGCTGTTCAATCAGCTTTAATTAATCTTTCAGCTCAATCTGCTCCTGCAGGATTATTAACGGTAGTTTTAGGATCAGGTTGGCCAGGAGTTATGCTACATGAAGCTGTTGGACATGGATTAGAAGGAGATTTTAATAGAAAAGAAACTTCTGTTTTTTCTAAAAAAATAGGTTTAAAAGTAGCTTCAGAATTATGTACAGTTGTAGATGATGCTACTTTACCTAATTTAAGAGGTTCATTATCAGTTGATGATGAAGGAGTTTCTGGGAAACGTAATGTTTTAATTAAAAATGGAATATTAAAAAAATACATGCAAGATAAATTCAACGCTCACTTAATGGGAACTAAAAGTACAGGAAACGGAAGAAGAGAATCTTATGCTCATTTACCAATGCCAAGAATGACAAATACTTATATGCTTCCAGGAAATTCTACTCTTCAAGATATTCTTGATACTGTTAATTATGGAATCTATGCAAAAAATTTTTCAGGTGGACAAGTAGATATTACTTCAGGTAAATTTGTTTTTTCCATTTCGGAAGCGTACTTGATTAAAAAAGGAAAATTACGGGAAGCAATAAAAGGAGCTATGATCATTGGTTCTGGAATAGAGGTAATGAATACCATTTCAATGGTAGGAAACGACCTACATATGGATTCAGGAACTGGAACTTGTTCCAAAGACGGGCAAAATATTCCAGTAGGTGTAGGATTACCTACAATTAAAATAGATAAATTAACTGTTGGTGGTGTAAATTAATTTCTTAGTGAAAAAATAAATGTTTTTAATTTTGAAAGCATGTTTATTTTTGAATAAAAAAACATGCTTTCAATATTGTTCTATTTTAATTTTTTCAAGTAAATAAAATTAATTTATTCTTTCTTTTATACGAGCTGATTTTCCTACTCTATTTCGTAAAAAATATAATTTAGATTTTTTAACAAACCCATTTCTTTGAATACTAATTTTTTCGATAATAGGGGAATGAGTTTGAAAAACTCTTTCAATACCTTCATTATTAGATATTTTACGAACCGTAAAACTAGAATTTAATCCTCTATTTCGAATAGCGATAACTATTCCTTCAAAAATTTGTATTCTTTTTTTAGATCCTTCTACTACCCATACATTTATTTTTAATGTATCTCCAGTTCTAAAGTTAGGTATATTTTTTTTAAGTTGTAATTTTTCTATTTTCTCAATAATTTTATGCATTTTTTTTTTATCGTTAATTTTGTAATTGTATATTACAACAATTTTATTATTTTAAATTATTTTTTTTGTATTTATTTTGATAATCAATAAGAAGTTTTTTTTCTTCTTTATTTAGTTTTAATTTTTTTAATAAATCAGGTCTTTTTTTCCATGTTTTTCCAAGTGAATGTTTTAGTTTCCATTGTTTTATTTTTAAATGATTTCCGGATAATAAAATTTTTGGAACATTGTGATTTAAAAATTTTTTAGGTCTAGTAAATTGAGAATGCTCTAACAAGCCATTAAAAAATGAATCTTCATTAGCTGATTGAATTTTACCTAATACACCTGGAATTAGTCTAACTAAACAATCTATTAGAACCATAGCAGGTAATTCTCCACCACTAAGAATATAATCTCCGATAGACCACTCTTCATCTACATAATTCTTTATTAATCTTTCGTCAACACCTTTATATCTACCGCATATTAAAATTATATTTTTGTTTAAAGATAAATTTAAAATATTTTTTTGATCAATTTTTTTTCCTTGAGGAGATAAATAAATTACTTTAGTTTTTTTTTTTATAAAAAATTTTGCAGCTTGAATCGCAAGATATAGAGGTTCTATTTTCATAATCATTCCAACTCCTCCACCATAAGGATAGTCATCTATAGAACGATTATTTTTTTTACTGTAATCTCTTGGATTCCAAAAATCTATTTTTAGTATCTTTTTTTTAATTGCTTGATTAGTAATTCCAAATTTAATAATAGATGAAAACATTTCAGGGAAAATACTTATTATTCCAAACCAAATTTTTTTTTTAAAATGTTATTTCTAGACATAATCATTCCAATCTATCAAAATATAATTTTTTTTAATATTAACTTCCTTAACTATTTTTTTCTCAATAAAAGGTACATATAAAATATTATTAGGCATAGTTAAGATGTTTTTAATAATTAAAATATCATAAAATTTATTGTCTATTAGATCAATTATAGTTCCTATTTTCTTTTTTTTAATGTTTAAAACAGATAAACCAACTATTTGGTTCCAATAGTATTCATTTTTTTTTAAAATTGGTAATTGATTTTTGTTAATCCAAATTTTTTTATTAGTTAATGGTTTCAGCTGTTCTCGGTAAAAAAAATTTTTAAATTTTACTAAAAACTTTTCTTTTATTTTTCTTTGATAGGTAATTAATATTTTTTCAAAAATTTTATTTTTAATAAACCATGGAAGATAATTAAAAATATCTTCTTTTTTTTGAGTATAAGAAAAAATTTTAATTAATCCTTTTATTCCATAAGGTGCTCCAATTTTTCCTATGACTATAAAAGATTCAATATTTTTTTTTTTCATAAAATTTTATTTTTATAAAACTTTATTTTTTTTAAGTATTTGTTTTACTTTTTCTGATAATTGCGCTCCCTTTTTTTTCCAATAAGTTATTCTTTCTAAATTAATACGAGTAAGGTTTTCTTTTTTATTTTGAATTGGGGTAAAAAAACCAATTTTTTCAATAAATTTTCCATCTCTTGATTTTCTACTATCTGTAACTATAATTTGATAAAATGGTTTCTTTTTAAATCCATTTCTAGTTAATCTAATTTTAACCATAATTTTTCCTATTTTCTTATAAAAAAATAATTATATCATACCTTTTGAATAGAATAAATTAATCATTTTTTTAGATAAAAATTATTAATTTAGAAAAATCTTTAATGATTTAAATAACTTTTTATATTTTTCCAAATGTTACGAATTCCATTTTTTTTAATTTTCTTTATCATTCTTTTCATCATTTCAAATTGTTTAAGTAATTTGTTAACATCTTGTACTTTTGTTCCGGATCCAATAGAAATTCTTTTTTTTCTAGATCCTTTAATGATGTTAGGTTCTATTTTTTCTTTTTTTGTCATAGAATTAATAATATTTTTCATTTTAAATAGTGTTTTTTTATTTACTTCCTGAATATTTCCAACATTAGGTATATTTGTTTTATTTGGAAAATTTTTAATGAATGATGTTACGCCTTTTATTTTTTGAATTTTATTAATTTGATTATAAAAATCATTTAAATTAAATTTATTTCTTTTAGTTAAATCTTTATTAAATAAGGTTGTTTTAGAAGAAGAAATTTTCCTTTCAATATTTTTTATAAATGAAAAAATATTTTTCATACCTAAAATTCTTTCAGCTATTTTTTTAGGAGAAAAAGGTTTTAAATCGCTTAACTTTTCCCCGGTTCCGATAAATTTAATAGGTTTTTTGGTAGTATATCGAGCTGATAAAGCTATACCTCCCCGGGAATCTCCATCAATTTTAGTTATAATAATTCCTGATATAGATAATAATTCATTAAATGTTTTAGATATATTCATTCCATCCTGCCCTGTCATAGCATCTATTACTAGCAATGTTTCAATAGGAGAAATATATTTTTTAATATCAATGATTTCATTCATCATTTTTTTATTTGTATGAGATCTTCCAGCAGTATCAATTAAAAGTATTTCATAAAAATTTTTTCTTGCATATTCTATTGCAGAGTTAGCTATTTTTATAGGTTTTTCTATTAAAGAAGTGAAAAAAAAATCAATATTTATTTTTTTTGATAAAATATTTAATTGTTCGATAGCTGCAGGTCGATATACATCTAAAGAAGTTATAAGTATTTTTTTTTTGTATTTTTCCTTAATAAATTTAGCTAATTTTCCAACAGTGGTGGTTTTACCTGCCCCTTGCAAACCAACTAATAAAATTATTGCTGGAGGTTGAACTGAAAAATTTAATTTATTATTTTCTTCTCCCATAATTTTAATCAATTCATTTTTAATAATTTTAATAAATTCTTGTCCAGGTGTTAGATTATTATTAATTTCTTTTCCTATGGATTTTTTTGAAACTTTATCAATAAAAATTTTAATAATTGGTAAAGAAACATCTGCTTCTAATAAAGTCCTTCTAATTTCCCTTAAAGAATCCGAAATATTTTTTTCTGTTAGTCTTCCTTGGTTTTTGATTTTATTTAAAATAAAAGATAATTTTTTACTTAAATTTTCAAACATTCTTAATTTTTCCTTAAAATTTTTTTTAATAATCAATATAATTTATTAGATTTTATTATTAATAATAATTAATTAAAAATATTTATATGAAAACATGTTTTATATAAAAATTTTTATAATGATTTATAGTAACCAATAATTTTAAAATTATTAGTAAATTTTTTAATTTCTTCTAAAAATTTTTCCATTTTAAAAGAGTTTGAATAAACTTTTATTTCTAAAAACATTTTTTTTTCATTTGTTGAATTGAGTATATTAAATAATTCAAATTTATTAATAGAAATATTTAATTTATTAAATAATGAGAATAAGGATATAAAATTTTTTGATTTTTTTTTAATAGTAAACATTATCATTATTTTTTTAGAACTGTTATTTAACTCTAAAAATTTTTTTTTAGAAATAACAATAAATTTAGTAGAATTATCAGTTCTATTAGAAATATTTTCTTTTATAATTTTTAAATTATAGAGACTAGAACCTATTGGACTACCTATTGCTGCAATACTTTTAGATTGTAAAGAAGAAACTTTTTCCATAGCTGCTGCTGTACTTTCAGTATAATTTATTTTCCAATTAGAAAACAATTTGATAAATTTTTCACATTGCTGAAATGGTTGAGTATGACTATAGATCATTTTAATCGTATTAAAATTAGCCTCGGATATACCTAATAAACAATGTTGAATAGGAATTTTTAATTCTTCAATGATATATAAATCATATTTCCCTAATAAATCATAAACTTCCAAAATCGAACCAGTACAACTGTTTTCTATAGGCAAAATGCCAATATCTGATAAATTATTTTTTACATTTTTAAAAATTTCTTTAAAAGAAAAACAATTTTTTTTTAATATTTTTTTATTTTTCTTTAATCCATATTCATGAGAAGCATAATAAGAGTATGATCCTTTTGGTCCTAAAAAAGATATTGAAATATTTTTTTTAGGAATAGTAAGTTTCTTTTGTATAAACCTTTTTTGTGTTGATATAGATTGATTAATTATAATATTAAATATATCTAAAATATATTTTTTTTTAATTCCATGCTTTTCTCCTATATCAACTAGTGATTCAAACATTTTTTTTTCTCTATTTTCATCTCTTATTGAATGATTAATCATTAATTTTATTTTTGCTATTTCTATAGTTAATGTTTTTCGTTTAGATAAAAGAAATATTATTTCTTTGTTTATTAGATTAATTTTTTCTCTTAACTTTAATAAAGGATCGTTTAAATTCATGTGTAATTACTCTTATAATAATAGTTTAAAATATAAAATTTATTTTTTAGATAAAAGATCTATCCTTATATATTTTATTTTTTTAAAAAAACTTTTTAATTATATAATTATATTTAAATTATTTTAAAAAATTTTTTTTATATTTATCTAGTTTCTAACTATTAAAAATTTTTCAAAATAGATAATTTATTTTTTATTTATCATTTTTTTAAAAAAATACGTATCTATAAAAATAGATTATGTTATTTTGTTTATAAACATTAGTTATTATATAATGAAAAAAATTATTATTTAGATTTTTATTAATTTTATTAATATTTAGGTATTCTATGAAAACTTATTTAGTTAAAAAACAAAATTTTTTACCTAATTGGTATGTTGTTGATGCTTCAGGAAAAATTTTAGGACGTTTTGCTAGTCAAATTTCTAAACTGCTTCGAGGAAAACATAAAGAAATATATACGCCTCATGTAGATACGGGTGATTATGTAATTATATTAAATGCAAAAAAAATTATGGTTACAGGAAATAAGTATAAAAATAAAATTTATTATCATCATACAGGTTATGTTGGAGGAATAAAGAAAAAAAGCTTTAAAGATTTAATCTTAACAAATCCTTCTAAAATATTAAAAAATGCAATTAAAGGAATGTTACCCAAAGGAATATTAGGACAAAAAATATTAAAAAAACTAAAAATTTATGATGAAAATAAACATAATCATATTGCTCAAAATCCAAAAAAATTAATCATTTAATTAAGGTAAAAAAATGAATGAAGAAAAAAATTATGGAACAGGTCGAAGAAAAAGTTCTTCGGCTAGAGTTTTTTTAAAAAAAGGTGATGGAAATATAACAGTTAATAACTTTTCTTTAGAAAAATATTTTGGTAGAAAAACATCTTGCATGGTGGTATTGCAGCCGTTAGAATTAATTAATATGTTAAATAAATTTGATTTTTATATAACAGTTAAAGGTGGAGGTATTTCAGGACAAGCAGGGGCTATTCGACAGGGTATTACTAAAGCTTTAATTTCTTATGATAATTCGTTTAGGAAAGAATTAAGAAAAGCTGGTTTCGTAACTAGAGATTCTAGAAAAGTGGAACGAAAAAAAGTAGGATTTCGTAAGTCAAGAAGACGTCCTCAATTTTCTAAACGATAAGTACAAGTATTTAATAATCTAATCACAATAGATTAGATTATTAAAATATATTTATAAAATAAAACATTAAAAATTATCATAAAGATTAATATACATAAATTTATATTTTTTTTAAAAAATTAAAAATCTCTACGCAAAGAAAATCAATATTTTTTTTATTAAAGCAAGAAATATAAAAAATTTTTTCCTCTTTTATAAAATATTTATTAATTTTTTTTTCTATAATTTTTAGATTTTTTTTGTTTAATAAATCTGTTTTATTTAAAACTAACCATCTTGGTTTATTATATAGTTTTAAACTGTATTTTTTTAATTCATTTAAAATAATTTTAATATTTTCTACAGGATTAGAATTATCTATAGGTGAAAGATCGACAATATGTAGTAATATTTTACACCGTTCTAAATGCTTTAAAAATTTAATTCCTAGCCCGATTCCATCAGAAGCGTTTTTTATTAAACCAGGAATATCTGCAATAGTAAATCTATTTTTATTTTCTACTTTTACTCTACCTAAAATTGGTTTGATTGTTGTAAAAGGATACTCAGCTATTTTTGTGTGAGCATTAGATACTTTGCTAACAAATGTTGATTTTCCTGCATTAGGTAAACCTAATGTTCCTACATCGGCTAATAATCTTAATTCTAGAATTAATATTCTACTTTCTCCTTTAGTTCCCATTGTTCTTTTAAGAGGCGTTCTATTTGTAGAAGATTTAAATCTAGAATTTCCGATTCCATGCCATCCCCCTTTAGCAATTAATATTTTTTGTTGATTAATAGTTAAATCAATAATAATTTCATTAGTTTCGTAGTTGATAACTCTGGTTCCCAGAGGAACTTTTACATATATGTCAGAAGCACTTTTTCCAGAACAATTTTTTCCTTTTCCATGTTCCCCATTTTTTGCTATAAAATTTTTTTTAAATCTAAATTCAACAAGAGTATTTAAATTTTTATCAGAAATAATCCAAATACTTCCTCCGTTTCCCCCATCACCTCCGTTTGGACCTCCTTTAGGAATATATTTTTCTCTTCTAAAACTAATACATCCATTTCCCCCATCTCCTGCAATAACATGA
Source organism: Buchnera aphidicola (Mindarus japonicus) (assembly GCF_039393905.1). NCBI lineage: Bacteria > Pseudomonadati > Pseudomonadota > Gammaproteobacteria > Enterobacterales > Erwiniaceae > Buchnera > Buchnera aphidicola. The sequence goes on along the minus strand of NZ_CP135030.1, from coordinate 349,073 downwards.
ATAATAGCTTCGTCAATAAATTTCATTTTTTTAATTATATTATAATAAAAACATTAATAGTATTTTAAAAATTTGTTAATTTTAAAAATACTAGTTATTTTAATTTAAAATTCAACTTAAAAAAAATTAATTTTAAAATTATTTTTTTATTAAGTTGAACAAAGAAACATTTTTTATGATAAATATTTTATATTTATTAAGTAGAAATACTTATATATTTTCTTTTTTTTAAACCTTTAACTTCAAATTTAACAATTCCACTTTTGGTAGCAAAAATAGTATGATCTTTTCCACAAGAAACATTTTTTCCAGGGTGAAATTTAGTTCCTCTTTGACGAACTATAATGCTACCTGAAGGTATAAATTGTCCTCCAAAACATTTTATACCTAATCTCTGGGAATGGGAATCTCGACCATTTCTAGTAGAACCACCTGCTTTTTTATGTGCCATTTTTTATATCTCTATTTAAATAATTGATATCTAAAATTTTTACGTCAGTAAAAAATTGTCTGTGTCCTTGTTTTTTTTTGTAATGTTTTCTACGGTTAAATTTAATAATATTAATTTTTTTAGATTTTCCATGACGTAATATATTAGCTTTAATTTTACTTCCTGAAATGTTAGGAAATCCTATTTTTACAGAAGATGCATCGGAAATTAGTAAAATATTCTCAAATATAATATTTTCTCCAACAGAAAAATTTAATTTTTCTAAACGAACTATTTGTCCTATATTTACTTTATATTGTTTTCCACCACTTTGAAAAACTGCAAGCATATAACACTCCATTTTTATTAAAAAATTTTTTTAAAATACATTTTTAATTTTATGTATAAAAAAATTTAAAAAAAAATTTAATAATTAATTATATAATAATTAAAATAATTAAAATATTAAAATTTTATTTTTAACTTAATAAATTTAATTGTTTGATTTTTTATTTAAATTTAAATAAATAATATTTATTTTTACTAAAAATATTAAAGAATTAATTCAATATACATTGGTTTAAGTATTTTTAAATTTTTATTAAATAAATATAATTTTTTATTCAGTATATCTAATATGAAAGTAGATACGATTGACATTTTTTTAATTAAATAACATTAAGCAGTTTACTACCAATTTATTTTTTAAAAAATTTTTTTTATTGAAAATATTTAAAAATTTTACTTTTTAATAAAATTTAAAAGTATTTCTTTTTATTAAATTTTTTATTTTTTTAAAATATATTGTTTAATTTTAAATCTTATATTTTATAAATCTAAATAATTCAAATAATAGAAGTGTTTAAAATTTTTTATTTTTTTATTTACAATTAGTAATTGTAGACAATATTTTTTAATATTTTTGTATTAACAAAATTTATAATAAATAAAGTATTTATTTTTTATTGAGATATTATTTTTTATATTTTCTGAAATCTATTTTTTTTTATTAGTTAATATTAAAAACTTTATTTTTTAATTTTGTTAAATTTAATTAAATATAATTTTTTTATTGAACATTTATTTAAAGAGAGAAGTATATTTTTTTAAAAAAAGTGATAATTTACTTAATATATCGTTTTATTCATTAATGAAATTAAAAAACGATAAATCATATTTTTATATGATAATAGCTTCAGTATTAAATATAAGTTATTTTTTAATGTGAATAAATTATTAGACTGAATTAGTAATTCAACTTTTTTTATTATCAATTTTAAATGTATTTGTAATTCTTATATGTTAATTAATTAATAAAAAAATAAATATAGTAAAGTTGTATTCTTTGATAAAATTGATTTTTTGATTTATTTTTTTAATTCATATATATAAATTTTTTGTTTTAAAGAAAACTTTTTTATTAAAACTAAAATTTATTATTTTCTTTATATTTTTTCCATTCTTTAAGAGTGTAAGTTTCAATTGTAAGAGCATGTATTTTATTATTTGTAATTAATTTTTTTAAAGGAGAGTAGATTACTTGTTGTCTTTCTTTTTCGTTCATATTAAAAAATATTTTTCCAATTGCAACTATTATTAAATGATAATCATCACCTTTAATGTAAATTTTTTCTAATGAAATTTTTTTAAGTAATAAAGATTTTATTATATTTTTCATGTTAAAAGTTAAAATTTTTTAATTAATTATCTTATTATACAACAAATATTTTTTTTTTCGAAAAAAAATGTTTTTTATGAAGAATTATTAGAAAAATTTTAATTTATTTGAGATATTTAATTAAATTTAGATAAATAAATCTATATAAATAAAATGTTTGTTATACTAAGAAAAATAATTTTTTAATTGAATTATTTTTCATTAAAAAATAGTTTTTTAGAAAAATATTGAATTTTTCTTAATATATATATTTTTTAAAAAAATAATTTTTTAATTTAAAAAAAAATAATTATATATGTACTAAAAGTTACATAAGATATATAGTCCTATCATAAATTACTGTGAGGTATTTATATGATAACGCACGTTCCAATGACTGTAAAAGGCGTTAAAAAACTTAAAAAAGAGCTTGAAAAATTAAAAAAAATAAAACGGCCCCAAATTATTGCTTCTATTGCTAACGCCAGAGAACATGGTGATTTAAAAGAAAATGCTGAATATCATGCAGCTAGAGAAGAACAAGGATTTTGCGAAGGAAGAATTCAAGATATTGAAAATAAATTATCTATTGCTCAAATTATAGATGTAACAAAAATAAAAAATACAGGAAGAGTGATTTTTGGTTCAACTGTTACTATTAGAAATATTAAAAAATCCGAAACATTTACATATAGAATTGTCGGGGACGACGAAGCAGATTTTAAAAAAAATTTAATTTCAATTAATTCTCCGGTTGCAAGAAGTCTAATAGGAAAATACAATAATAATATTGTTGAGGTTACAACGCCATTGGGAATAGTAAGCTATAAAATATTAAAAGTAGAATATATTTAAATATTTTTTTTAAAAAAAATATTTAATATGTTTACTAAAAAGATAAAAAAGGGGATAAAAAAAATAATTTTATTCCCTTTTAATTTTTTTATTTTTTTTAAAAATATGGTATTAATTATGTTAAAAAAAAAATACAAAAAAAAGGAAATGGCTAAGAAATCATTTTCAGAATTTTTTTGTTAAAGAACGACATAGACTAAATTATCGTTCCAAGGCATGGTTTAAACTAAAAGAAATTCAAGAAAAATTTCAAATTTTAAAAAAAGGAATGTCAGTAGTTGATTTAGGATCTTCTCCTGGAAGTTGGTCTGAATATGCAGTTAAAATAATAGGTAAGGAAGGTTGGATCGTTGCATATGATATTTTACCTATGAAACCGATTTCAGATGTTCTATTTTTTCAAAAAAATATTAATGAAAAAAAAATATTAAATTTTTTTTTGAAAAATAATAAAAAGGTTAATTTAATAATGTCAGATATGGCTCCAAACATGTCTGGTCATTCTAATATTGATATTATTAAAATGTTTCAACTATCTGAATTGGCTTTAAATTTAACCAAAGAAATTTTGTTAAAAAATGGAACTTTTTTAATTAAATTATTTCAAGGAACTGGTTTTTCTGAATACATTCAAAAATTACGTTTACTTTTTTTAAAAGTAAATATTTATAAACCAAATTCTTCTCAAGCTTCTTCTAGAGAAGTTTACATTGTAGCAGTCGGACGAAAAATATAGTAGTCTATGCCTTTTGTTAACTTAGTTGTAATGTGAGGTAGTATCTTGAGTGATATGACTAAAAACTTGATTCTTTGGTTAGTAGTTGCAATTATACTAATGTTTATTTTTCAAAATTTTACTACAAGCAATTTAAGTAATAGAAAAATTGAATATTCGACATTTTTATCTGAAGTTAATCGAGATCAAGTTAGAGAGGCACGTATTAATGGTAGAGAAATAAACGTTATTAAAAAAGATAATGATCGCTATACGACATATATTCCAATAAATGATCCAAGATTATTGGATGTACTTTTAGTAAAAAACGTTAGAGTAGTAGGGAATAATTCTAATGAACCTGGAATAATTATGTCAGTATTAATTTCTTGGTTTCCTACTTTTTTATTAATTGGAATTTGGATTTTTTTCATGAGGCAAATGCAACTTGGAGGAGGAAAGGGTGCAATGTCTTTTGGAAAAAGTAAAGCTAAAATGTTAAGAGAAGATCAAATAAAAACAACTTTTTCGGATGTAGCTGGTTGTGATGAAGCAAAAGAAGAAGTGAGTGAGTTAGTTGAATATCTTAAAGAACCTATTCGATTTCAGAAATTAGGAGGAAAAATACCAAAGGGTATTTTAATGGTAGGACCACCTGGAACTGGAAAAACATTATTAGCTAAAGCTATAGCCGGAGAGGCTAAAGTTCCATTTTTTACAATTTCAGGTTCTGATTTTGTAGAGATGTTTGTAGGAGTAGGTGCTTCTCGGGTAAGAGATATGTTTGAACATGCTAGAAAAGTAGCACCGTGTATTATTTTTATAGATGAAATAGATGCGGTTGGTCGTCAAAGAGGAGCAGGGCTAGGAGGCGGACATGATGAGAGGGAACAAACTTTAAATCAAATGTTAGTAGAAATGGATGGATTTGATGGAAATGAAGGAATTATACTGATAGCAGCTACTAATCGTCCAGATGTACTAGATCCTGCATTATTACGACCTGGTCGATTTGATCGCCAAGTAACAGTAGCTCTACCCGATATAAAGGGAAGAGAGGCAATTTTAAATGTTCATATTAAAAAAGTAGCAATTGGTAGAGATGTTAATTCTAAAATTATCGCTAGAGGTACTCCAGGATTTTCTGGAGCTGATTTAGCTAATTTAGTAAATGAAGCAGCATTGTTTGCTGCTCGATTAAATTTCACAACAGTTTCTATGAAACAATTTGAATTAGCAAAAGATAAAATGATTTTAGGATCAGAAAGAAAGTCTATGGTTATGAGTAATCTACAAAAAGAGTGCACAGCTTTTCATGAAGCAGGACATGTAATCGTAGGTAGGTTAGTTCCAGAACATGATCCAGCTCATAAGGTAACTATTATTCCTAGAGGAAGAGCATTAGGAGTAACTTTTTTTTTACCGGAAGAAGATTGTTTAAGTATTAGTAGGCAAAAGTTAGAAAGTCAGATTTCTACGTTGTATGGAGGAAGATTAGCAGAAGAAATTATTTACGGAGAAAATTCAGTATCAACTGGAGCACAAAATGATATTAAAGTTGCTACAAATTTAGCAAGAAATATGGTAACCCAATGGGGTTTTTCAAAAAAACTAGGTCCGTTGTTATATGCAGAAGAAGAGGAAGAAGTATTTTTAGGGCGTACCGTTTCTAAATCCAAACATATTTCAGATGAAACAGCTAGAATTGTTGATCAAGAAATAAAATCTTTAATTGAAAAAAATTATAATCGAGCAAAAAAAATACTTCATGACAATTTAGATATTTTATATGCCATGAAAAATGCTTTAATTGAATATGAAACATTAGATTCAATACAAATAAGCGATTTAATGGATAGAAAAAAATTAAAAAATACTGAAAAATAAAAAAAAGTTAATGATAAATATGTTTTTGAATTAAAAATAAAAAGTTTTATTTGTTTATAATTTTAACGATTACTGTACTATATTAAAGTATATTCTTGTTACCAGGATTTATTAGAATAATTCCTGGTAATGATAGTTATGACTAAAATTAAATATTTTTTAAAAAAATTAAATTTTTTTATATAAATTTTTAGTTTTTTCAAAATTTTTTATAAAAATAAATGTATTTTATTTCATAAAAAAATTAGGTTTTCTTTGAAAAAAGGAACAGTATTATGCATACAGTTTGTTTAATTTCTTTTATTCTTTTATCTTTTTTTTTAATTTTTTTAATTTTAATTCAATCAGAAAATAATTCTGAAATAATTAGTTCAATAAACAATAATTATGAAAAAAAATATTTATCTGTAAATTTTGAAAATAATTTCCTTTTTTTTATAACAAGTTTCATAGCAGTATTATTTTTTGTAGTTAGTTTAATATTATCTAATATTAGTAGCATTTAATCTTAACAAGAAAGTTTTAAATAATTTTAGAAAAATATAAGAAATAAAAAATAAAATTAATATATTTGAGCCGAGGTGGTGAAATTGGTAAACACGCTATCTTGAGGAGATAGTTCCCATTATTGGGTTTACGGGTTCAAATCCCGTTCTCGGTATGAAAAGATAGATTATTTTTTTTAAAATATTAAAGTAATATCTTAGATAATTTAATTAATTAAATTATGTAAGAAGTTTATTTTTTTAAAAAAACTTTTAAATTTTAAATAAATTTAAGATCAATATCTTGGTTAAATATAATAATATATCGCACGATATTAATAAAGCTTTTATTTTTAAAAAGATTTAAAAATTAAATCTAATTGTACATTTCTAAATGTATAAATTGAGGCTAAATAAAATGAATAAAGAAATTTTGGCTGTTGTGGAAGCTGTTTCTAATGAAAAAGCTTTACCAAGAGAAAAAATTTTTGAAGCGTTAGAAACTGCATTAGCTACAGCGACTAAAAAAAAATATGAACGAGATATTGATGTTCGAGTGCAAATTAACAGAAAAAATGGAGATTTTCATACATTTAGAAGATGGCTGGTAGTGCATAAAGTAATATATCCAACAAAAGAAATAACATTAGAAGCTGCCAAACTTGAAAACATTAATATTAATGTTAATGAATATGTGGAAGATCAAATTAATTCTGTAACTTTTGATAGAATTACCACACAAACAGCGAAACAAGTAATAGTACAAAAAGTAAGAGAAGCTGAACGATTTATGATTTTAGATCAGTTTTCTCAATATATAGGGGAAATTGTTATAGGAATAGTTAAAAAAAATAATAGAGATAATGTTGTATTAGATTTAGGAAATAATGCTGAAGGTATTATTACAAAAGAACATATGTTACCAAGAGAAAATTTTAGATCTGGAGATCGTGTTAGAGGGGTATTATATTCAGTAAATCCTGAGCAAAAAGGAATTCAATTATTTATTACTAGATCAAAGCCTGAAATGTTAGTTGAATTATTTAAAATTGAAGTACCAGAAATTGGGGAAGAAATTATAGAAATAAAAGCTGCAGCTAGAGATCCAGGATTACGTTCAAAAATAGCAGTTAAAACAAATGATAAAAGAATAGATCCTATTGGAGCTTGTGTAGGTATGAGGGGCGCTAGAGTACAAGCTATCTCTAATGAATTATGTGGTGAAAAAATAGATATTATTTTATGGCACGAGAATCCTGCTCAATTTGTAATTAATGCCATGGCTCCATCAGAAGTTTCATCAATAATAGTAAATAAAGAAAATCATACTATGGATATTGCTGTTAAATCTGAAAATTTAGCTAAAGCAATTGGTCGAAACGGACAAAATATTCGATTAGCGTCGCAATTGACCACTTGGGAGTTAAATGTGATGACTATAGACGATTTAAATAAAAAATATGAAAAAGAAGAAAAAAATATTTTTTCTTTATTTAAAGAAAAATTATTAATTAGTGATAAGTTAGCTGAACTATTAATACAAGAAGGATTTTCTTCAATAGAAGAATTAGCATATATACCCTTTAATGAATTATTAAAAGTTAAGAGTTTAGATAATTTAACAGCTAGTTCTATTCGAGAACAAGCAAAGAAAGTTTTAGAAAGGAAAGCATTAAATAAGAAAAAAAAATTATCTTCACGCATTACAAAAGATCTTTTAAATTTAAAAGGAATGAGTTTTAATTTAGCTCAAAAATTAGCTGAAAAAAAAATATATACTTTAGAAAATTTAGCAGATCAAAGCATTGATGATTTAATTGATATTTCAGAACTAGATAATAATACAGCTGGTAAATTAATTATGGCTGCTAGAAACATTTGCTGGTTTAATACTAAAGTTAAATAGTAAGGAATAAAGATGAATAATATAACATTAAAAATGTTGGCGAACGAATTAAAAATATCTGTAATAAAAATATTAGAATATTTTTCTGATTTAGGGATAAAAAAAACAGAAGAAATGTTGATTACTAAAAAAGAAAAAAAAAATTTATTAGATTATTTAGATCAAAAAAAAAATTTTAAATTAGAAAAAATGGTTTTAAGAAGAAAAAAAAGAAGTACAATTAATATTTCTAATATTTATGGAAAAAAAAAATCTATTCCAGTTGAAGTAAGAGAAATTAAAACTTATTTTAAACATTTAAATAAAAATGATCAGTTTAATGATAAAAAAGAAACTCTTTTAAATAAAAGTGCTGTGATAAAAGAAAAAGAAATTTTTGATAAAAAAAAAATACAGAATAAAAAAAAAATAAATGAGAATACTTTTAATGATATTCCAAATAAATTTAAAAAAAATTCCAAACAACCTATTCAAAAAAAAAATATACAGCATTTAGATAAAAAAAATATTTTAAATGGATCAAAGTTAAAAACTTCATTAAAAACAATAAAAAAGAATAGTAGTTCTTCTGAACAAAGCATTAATAAAAAAGGAAATAAAGAGACTATTCTAAAAAAATTTACAATATATGATAATAAAAGAAAAGAAAACATTAAAATAAACGAAAAGAAAAATAAGTTTGTTAAAAACAATAAAAAAAGAAAAGTTTATTCATCTAAATTAAATAAAGAAAACATTCAGTTAATTAAAAAAAATAATATTAATTATAAAAAAAATAACAAGAAAAAAAGTTCATTGCAACAATCATTTACAAAACCCACAAGAATAATTAATAAAGATGTTTTTATTAACGAAAGTATTACCGTTTCAGATTTAGCTAACAAAATGGCAGTAAAAAGTGAATTAGTAATAAAAAAATTAAAAAAAATGGAAATATTAGTTGCTAATAACAATATTCTAGATGTAGAAACGAGTCAATTAATAGCAGAAGAAATGGGGCATAAGGTTTATGTACGTCAAGAGAATGCATTAGAAAAATTAATTCTTCAAAATTGTTATGATAGTCAAAAAAATTTAAAATTTAGACCTCCAATAGTAACAGTGATGGGACATGTCGATCACGGAAAAACTTCTTTATTAGATTATATTAAATCTAGTCAAATTGCATCAAAGGAAGCGGGAGGAATTACACAACATATTGGGGCTTATCAGGTACATACTCCAAAAGGAATTATTACTTTTCTAGACACTCCTGGACATGCTGCATTTACTTCTATGAGAATTCGAGGAGCACAGATAACCGATATAGTAATTTTAGTTGTTGCTGCAGATGACGGAGTTAAACCACAAACTGTAGAGGCAATTCATCATGCAAAATCTGCTAATGTTCCTATTATTGTAGCTATTAGTAAAATTGATAAAACAACTGAAAATATCGAAAAAATTACTGATGAATTAAACAAGTATAATATAGTGCCTGAAAAATGGGGAGGAGAGAATATATTTATAAAGTTTTCTTCTAAATCAGGGAAAGGTATTTCAAATTTATTGGACGCAATTTTATTACAGGCAGAAATTTTAGAGTTAAAAGCTGCCGTTGATGGTTTAGCTAGTGGAATAGTGATTGAATCAAGATTAGATAAAGGAACTGGACCAGTAGCTAGCATTTTAGTAAAAGAAGGAACGTTAAATAAAGGAGATATCATTATCTGTGGATCTGAATATGGAAAAGTTCGTGCAATAAAAAATGAAAAAGGTAAGAATATTTTATTTGCCGAGCCTTCTTTACCCGTTGAAGTTTTAGGATTATCAGGAATGCCAGTAGTAGGAGAAAAAATAATAGTCGTTTTAGAAGAAAAAAAAGCAAAAGAACTTGCTTTATATAGAAAATTAAAAGATAGGAAATTACAATTAACCAAAAAAAATAAATTTAAAATTGAAACAATGTTTAAATCTATTGAAAAAAATTCAAATTTAGAATTAAATATTATTTTAAAATCAGACGTACAAGGTTCATTAGAAGCAATCAAAAGTGTATTAATTGAATTAAGTCAAAATAGTGAAATAAAATTAAAACTTGTTAGTTCGGGAGTTGGTGGAATTACAGAAACTGATATTTCTTTAGCTATTGCATCTAATTCAGTAGTATTAGGATTTAATGTTAAACCAGATATTTCAGCAAAAAAAATTATTGAACTAGAAAACGTTTCTTTTAGACATTATTCCGTTATTTATAAGTTAATTAATGATATAAAAGATATGATAAAGGGAAAATCTTCTCCTGAATATAAAAATGAAATTATTGGTTTAGCTGAAGTTAGAAATATTTTTACTTCTCCTAAATTTGGAACAATTGCTGGATGTATGGTTATAGATGGAATCATTAAAAAAAATAATTTTGTTCGAATTTTTAGAAATGAAAAAGTTATACATAATGGAGAATTGGATTCTTTAAAAAGATTTAAAAATGATGTAAATGAAGTTAGAAGCGGAATGGAATGTGGAATTGGAATTAAAAATTATAATGATATTTGCATAGGAGATAAGATAGAAATATTTAAAAAAGTTGAAATTGAAAACAACTAAAATATTAATTTAGTATTCAAAAAAAAATAGTTAAGAGAAAATTAATTATGCTTTATCAGTTTAATCGAATAAATCGAATAGAAAAAGAATTAATGAAAAAGATAACATCTATTTTACAATTTCATGTAAACGATATTAGGATTAATAAAATTTTTACTATATCTGAAGTGCAAGTTTCTAAAGATCTAAATTCAGCAAAAGTATTTATAAGTTTTTTAGGAGAATATTCTTCTAAAAAAATTGAAGAAAATATTAAAATATTACAATTTAGTTCTAAATATATTAGAAAATTGCTATCTAAAAATATGTACTTAAGAAGAATACCATTAATTTTTTTTGTTTATGATAATTCTTTGCAAGAAGGAATAAAAATGAATAAAATTATCAGCAAACTTATTTACAAAAAAAATAAAAAATAAAAATATAAAAAAGGTAGAAAATGTCTTTTTTAAAATTAAAAAAAAATGGTATTTTATTATTAGACAAACCAAAAGGATTTTCTTCAAACTATATATTACAGAGAGTAAAAAAAATTTTTAAATCTAAAAAAGCAGGACATATAGGATCTTTAGATCCATTGGCAACCGGGATGTTGCCAATTTGTTTTGGAGAAGCAACTAAATTTTCAATGCATTTATTAAATTCTAATAAACATTATCGAGTTATTGCAAAATTTGGAGAAAAAACTTCTACTTTAGATTCTATGGGAGAAATTATTTCAATTCGTCCAGTTAATTTTTCTTTTAATACTTTAAAAAAAGCATTAAAAAAATTTGTTGGGAAAATTTTTCAAATTCCCCCAATGTATTCTGCTATAAAACATAAAGGATTAGAATTATATAAATACGCTCGAAAAGGAATTAAAATAGATAGAAAAAAGAGAAAAGTTTTTATATATGAATTGAAATATATATTTCATGATAAAAAAATATTGCAATTAGAAGTGATATGTTCTAAAGGAACATATATTAGAACATTAATTGATGATGTAGGAGAATATTTAGGTTGTGGGGCTCATATAACATACTTGAGAAGATTAAAAGTAGGTTCTTTTTTTACATCACAATTAGTTAATTTTAATACTTTGTGTCTTTATAAGAAAAATAAAAATAAATTTATTTCAAATTATCAATTAAATAAACTATTAATTCCGATAGATAGTGCTCTTTCTATTTTTCCAGTTATCAATCTTTCTATAAAAAAAGCATATTTATTAAAATTAGGACAAAAAGTTTTTTCTTCTATTTATTATTCTGGAACGGTTAGAATTACAGAAGGAAAAAATAAAATTTTTATAGGAATTGGAAAAAATGATGATTTAGGTAATCTATTTCCCATTCGTTTAATTTCAACACATAACTCTTAAAAAATTATAATCAATAAAATAAATAATTATTTTATTTAAGTTATCTAAATAGTATTAATTAAATTAATTAAATTAAAAAAAGGATTCTTAATATGTCATTGGATAAAGTTAGTAAAGAAAAAATAATTTTAAAATACGGATTTAATAGTAAAAACTCTGGAAATACGGAAGTTCAAATAGCATTATTAACTCATACAATTAATCATTTACAAGATCATTTTTCTTTACATACTAAAGATCATAGCAGTCGTAGAGGTCTTCTAAAAATGGTTTCTAAACGTAGAAAATTATTAGATTATTTGAAACTTAAAAGTTTTTTAAAATATTCTAATTTAATTGAAAAGTTAAGTTTACGTAGATAGTACATTTTATTTACATAAAAAATTTTTATAAAAAAATGTATAAGAGGGCTTTATAAAGCCCTTTAAAAATACATTTAAATAAATTTTTATTTAAATAAATAAGTTATATATGTATTTAAAATAGTTTATATTTAAAAATATGATTGTTTTATAACAATAGTATTAAGTAATACACTTATTTTTTTAAATTTTTAGAACTAATCAAAATATATATATATTAATTCAATTATTTTTTTTAAGGATATTATTTTGTTAAACCCTATTGTACGAAAATTTCAATATGGACAACATACTGTAACTCTAGAAACGGGAGTAATGGCGCGTCAAGCTACAGCAGCTGTTATGGCAAGCATGGATGACACAGCTGTTTTCATAACTGTAGTTGTTCAAAAAAAAGTTCAACCTGGACAAAAATTTTTTCCATTAACTGTTAACTATCAAGAACGAACATATGCAGCAGGAAAAATCCCGGGAGGGTTTTTTCGTCGAGAAGGTAGACCAACTGAAAATGAAATATTAATAGCTAGATTAATAGATAGACCTATAAGACCGCTTTTTGTGACAGGATTTTTACATGAAGTACAAGTAATAGCTACAGTTGTTTCAGTAAACCCAAAAATCAATCCAGACATTATTTCAATTATAGGAACATCAGCGGCTTTAAGTTTATCGGGAATTCCATTTCAAGGCCCATTAGGTGCTGCTAGGATTGGGTATATCAATGGAAAATATGTTTTAAATCCAAATATGGAAGAGATGAAATTTAGCAAATTAGATTTAATTGTTTCGGGAACTAAAAATGCTGTTCTTATGGTAGAAGCAGAAGCAAAAATATTAAATGAAGAAAAGGTTTTGAATGCTATATCTTTTGGGCATCAAGAACAGCAAATTGTTATTGAAAATATATCTAAACTACAAAATGATGTAAATAAATTGCCTTTTGAATTCTATATTCCTCCTGTTAACAGAATTTTATCTTCTAAAATTTCTATTTTATCCGAATCTAAAATTTTTGACGCTTATTGTATTAAAGATAAACAAAAAAGACATGAAGAACTAAATTCTATTAAAATTGAGATCATTGAAGAGTTATCGAATGAATATTCAAATTTAGATGATTATGAAGTTGAAAACATTTTTCAATCTATTGAGAGAAAAATAGTTAGAAATAGAGTTTTAAATGGAAAATTACGAATTGATGGAAGAGAAAAAGATATGATTCGAGCTTTGGATATACGTACAGGAATATTGCCTAGGACTCATGGGTCAGCATTATTTACTCGAGGCGAGACACAATCATTAGTTGCAACAACTTTAGGTACTGCTAGAGATGCTCAAAACTTAGATGAACTTCTAGGGGATAGGACAGAGAATTTTTTATTTCATTATAATTTTCCTCCTTATTCAGTAGGTGAAATAGGCATGGTTGGTTCTCCTAAAAGAAGAGAAATTGGGCATGGAAGATTAGCAAAACGAAGCTTGTTAGCAGTTATGCCTAAAATAGAAAATTTTCCTTATACTATAAGGGTTGTTTCTGAAATTACGGAATCAAATGGATCCTCTTCAATGGCCTCAGTATGTGCTGCTTCCTTAGCTTTAATGGATGCAGGAGTACCAATAAAATCTGCTGTTGCTGGAATATCAATGGGTTTAATTAAAGATGTAAAAAAATATGTAATATTATCAGATATACTAGGTGATGAAGATCATCTTGGAGATATGGATTTCAAAGTGGCTGGAACGTCAGAGGGAATAACAGCTTTACAAATGGATATGAAAATAGAAGGAATTACCAATGAAATCATAAAGCTTTCTCTTTATCAAGCAAAAAGCGCTAGATTGCATATACTTAAAATTATGAATCAAGCATTAGCTTCTGCAAGAAATGAAATATCTGAACTCGCTCCAAGAATTCATACTATTAAAATTAACCCTGAAAAAATTAAAGACGTAATAGGTAAAGGAGGTTCAGTAATTAGAATGCTTACTGAAGAAACAGGAACTACAATTGAAATTGAAGATAATGGAATAATTAAGATCTCAGCTAATCTTCAAGAAAAAGCTAAAAATGCAATTCGAAGAATAGAAGCAATAACAGCTGAAATTAAAGTAGGAAGAGTTTATGTTGGAAAAGTAACAAGAATAGTTGATTTTGGAGCATTTGTTTCAATTGGAATTGGAAAAGAAGGATTGGTTCATATTTCTCAAATTTCAGAAAAACGTGTTGAAAAAGTTACTGATCATCTTAGAATTGATCAAACTATGCCAGTAAAAGTATTAGAAGTAGATCGACAAGGTCGAATTCGATTAAGTATTAAAGAAGTAAAAAAAATTTTACCAAAAAAAGAGTTATTTAATTTAAATATTTAATTAGAAAATTAAATTTATTTTTTTTAATAAACATTTATTATATAATAAATGTTTATAAATTTAATTTATATTTTTGTTGTTTTCTTTATATTAAGGTACACTATTAATTATTTTATTTTTTTAAAAGGAAAAAATAAACTTTGATTTATAACATAAATCTTAAAAGAAAAAATTGTTTTAAAGAAAATATTTTTTTAAAGAAAATTTAGTAAGAATTTTTTAATTTATTAAGATATATAAGTGAAAAAATTTAAAAAAAATTAATTTTTTAATTTTTTATAAAAAAATAATAAATTTCATATTAGTTATTTTTTTAATCAATCATATAATTTAAGCCAGTTCATACTTTTCAATGAGAATAAAATTAACTATTTTTTACGATGAGTTATCTAGACTGGCTCCTGTAACTTAAGAGGCACATCCACTGCATGACTCATAAAGAAATAAATTTTTCTACTTTTGGTTTAAACCCTTTTATAATTCAAGCACTAGATAAGATGGGGTATATAAAACCTTCACCTATTCAATTGACCTGCATACCTCTCTTATTATCAGGTCGAGACGTTTTAGGTATGGCACAAACAGGAAGTGGTAAAACAGCAGCTTTTGCATTACCATTATTACATAATATAAATAAAAGTTTAAAAGCTCCTCAAATCCTAGTTTTAGCTCCTACCAGAGAACTAGCAGTTCAAGTAGCAGAAGCGTTTTCTAATTTTTCGAAATATTTGAAGGAAATTCAAGTTCTACCTCTATACGGAGGACAAAGATATGAATTACAGTTAAGAGCTTTGAGACAAGGACCTCAAATAGTAGTAGGAACTCCTGGAAGACTTTTAGATCATTTAAAAAGAGGAACTTTGAATTTATCTCATTTACAAGGACTAGTGTTAGATGAAGCTGATGAAATGTTAAGAATGGGTTTTATAGAAGATGTAGAAAATATTATGGCGGAAATTCCTAAAAACCATCAAACAGCTTTATTTTCCGCAACTATGCCAGAAATTATTAGAAGAATTTCTAAAAGATTTATGAATAATCCAAAGGAAATTAGGATAAAATCTAATATAACAACACGTCCAGATATTTCTCAAAGTCATTGGATAGTGTATGGAAAAAAAACAGATGCATTAATTCGATTTTTAGAAGTGGAAGATTTTTCAGCAACTATTATTTTTGTACGTACAAAAAATGCAACTTTAGAAGTTTCAGAAGCTTTGGAAAGAAACGGATATAATAGTGCAGCATTAAATGGAGATATGAATCAATCAGTTAGAGAACAAACTTTAGAAAGATTAAAAAATGGTCGTTTAGATATTTTAATTGCCACTGATGTTGCAGCTAGAGGATTAGATGTAGATCGTATTAGTTTAGTAATAAATTATGATATTCCAATGGATGCTGAATCTTATGTCCATAGAATAGGTCGTACTGGAAGGGCCGGAAGAGCTGGAAGAGCGCTATTATTTGTAGAAAATAGAGAGCGAAGATTACTACGAAATATAGAAAGAATAGTAAAATTAAATATTCCAGAAGTTAATTTACCAAATCGAGATTTATTAAGTAAACGTCGTCTTGAAAAGTTCTCTGAAAAAATTAAAAAACAAATAAAAAGTAAAGATTTAAATGAATATCGTTTGTTATTGCCAAAATTATTTTCTGAAGAAAATTTTGATCTTGAAACATTATCGGCTGCATTATTAAAAATGGCACAAGGGGAGCGTCCTTTAATTATCAAACCGGATATTTATAAAAAAAATTTTAAGAGTTCTACATTTAGAAAAAGTAATAAATATGAAAGCTTTAAAAATAAAAGATTTATTCGAGATAATAAAGAAATAAAAAATATAGATTTATATCGAATTGAAGTTGGTAAAGATGACGGAGTCGAAGCTCGGCATATAGTAGGCGCTATTGCAAATGAAGGAGATATTAGTAGTAAAAAAATTGGAAACATCAAATTATATGCAAAATATTCAGTAATTGAACTACCTAAAGAATTATCTAAAGAAATATTACATAGATTTTCTCGTACTAGAATATTAAATAAATTAATAAATATTAGATTATTTAAAAAAAATAATTTCTATACAAAGAAAAAAATGATTAAACCAGCTTCTATTTATGAAAAAAATAGAAAATTAAATTTCTTACAAGAACGTAAAAATAAATTTAAAAGTAATAAAAAATTTATTTCTTCATCTCTTTTTTCTCGTGAAAAAAATATATAATTCAAAAAAAATAATTTTATATATAAATTAATTTATATATAAAAAATTTTAGACGTAAACGTTTAAAACATGTTTTTTTTATAAAATATTTTAAAAAATAGAAAGAGGATTATTCTTTCCTCTTTCTATTTTTGTTTTGATTTTAAAGCAATAGCTTCAATTTCAATGCTTACGTTCTTAGGTAATTTAGAAACACCAATACATGTTCTTGCAGGTAATATCATTTTGTAAGAATCAAAAAATTTTCTATAAGAATCATTAATTTTTTCTAATTTTTCTAATTGAGTTGTATAAATAATTATTTTAATAATTTCATTTATTTTGAAATTAGATGCTTCTACAATAAATTTAATGTTTTGCAAACAAACTCTTGTTTGTTCAAAAATACCATCAGGTATTATTTGTAGTTCTTTGTTAATTGGAATTTGTCCAGAAGTAAATAAAATATTTTTAAATGCTATGCCTTGAGAATAAGGTCCAATTGCTTCAGGAGCTTTATCTGTAACAATTTTTTTAAATTTCATATATATTTTTTCTTAATTTAAAAAAGTTAAATAATATTTATCATATAAAAATTTATAAAAATTTAATTTTTATATGCATTTTCTTTTAAAAGCGTAGAAATCATTAATGCTTTAATAGCATGAATTCTATTCTCTGCTTGTTTAAAAATAGTTTTCCTATAGTGGTGAAAGACTTCTTTAGTAATTTCTAAACCATTTTGTAACCCTAATTTTTTTAGTAATATTTTTCCCATGGTTGTATTTTTATCGTGCATAGCAGGTAAACAATGTAAAATTTCTACATTTTTGTTATTGCTTAATTCTAGGAGTTTTTTGTTAACTTGATAAGGTAGTAAACTTTTTATTTTATCTTCCCATGTTTCTTTAGGTTCCCCCATAGAAATCCAGACATCTGTATAGATAAAATCTGCATTTTTAATACCTTCGGAAATTGAATCAGTACATTCTATTTTAATATTTTTTTCTTTTCCTTTTAATTGACAAGAGCGTAAGAGTTTTTTTTCAGGCCAATATTTTTTTGGAGCAATAACAGTCATATTTAAATTAGTCAGTACAGATGCTTCTAATAATGTATTTGCAATATTATTTGTAGCATCTCCAATATAAACAATTTTTCTTCTACTCAAACATTTTTTTTTCAAAAGTTCTTGCATTGTTAGTATATCAGATAACAATTGAGTAGGATGAAATTGATCAGTTAAACCATTCCATATTGGAACTTTTGAATACTTTGATAATATCATAATGTTTTCATGTTTTCCACCACGGTATTGAATACCATCGTATAAAGAAGACAAAATTTCTACAGTATCTCGTAATGATTCTTTATAACCTAAATGTGTAGATCCAGGTCCTAAATAAGTAACATTTGCGAATTGATCAAAAGCTGCAACTTCAAAAGCACATCTTGTTCTAGTTGATTCTTTTTCAAAAATTAAAACAATTTTCTTATTTTTTAAATATGGAATTTCTTTTTTTTCTGATTTTAATTTCTTTAAATCAGCTGATAAATTAATTATTTTTTTTATTTCAATATCTGAAAAATCAAATAATCTAGTACAATGACGTTGGTACAAATCAGACATTTTTTCATCCCTATAATTATTTTAATTAAAATTTTTTTGATTTTATTAATGAAAAAATATATTTTTATAAAAAAATATTTTTGTAAACAAATTTAATTTAAAAATAATTAAATTGGTACTATAATGTTATTGGTTTATTTTATTTACGTCCACTATTATTTTTTTATATTTATAATTTTAATAAGTATTTTTTTAAAAAAATATATAAAAAAATAATTTAATAATAATATTTCTATTTAAAAATTAAGATTTTTATGAAATTTAAAATAAAAAATATAAATTTAAAAAAATTTTCTTCACCATGCGTTGTTTTAGGAATTTCAGAAATAAATAAGTTTTCTAAATTATTAAATATTTTTAATAAAAGTACAAAAAAATATATTAGTGATTTTATTTTAAAAAAAGATACAATAATAAGTTTTGGGAAACTAACTTTATTATATAATACTTTAAATATTACTCCAAATTTAATTTTGTTAGTTGGATGCGGAAAAAAT
Organism: Buchnera aphidicola (Mindarus japonicus); assembly: GCF_039393905.1. Classification (NCBI taxonomy): domain Bacteria; kingdom Pseudomonadati; phylum Pseudomonadota; class Gammaproteobacteria; order Enterobacterales; family Erwiniaceae; genus Buchnera; species Buchnera aphidicola. The sequence continues at coordinate 330,117 of NZ_CP135030.1, read as the reverse complement.
CAAGAATTAAGTAAAAAAGAATTTATTAAAATAACCTCTAAGGTTATAAATTTTCTATATGAAAATCAATTGCAGAGTTCTTGTTGGTTTTTAATAGAACTACCAGTAAAAAAATTAAATATATATTGGAAAATTAGAATTATAACAGAAATTATAGGAGATAAATTATATTCTTTTGATATTTTTAAGACTAAAAAAAGCAATATTTTTAAAATTAAAAAAATTAATTTCTGCATAGTTAACGAATGTAATTTAAAAGAATCGGAAATTGCTTTAAAACATTCTTTATCAATTTTAAAGGGAAAAAATATTTCTAGAGATTTATCAAATACTCCACCTAATATTTGTACTCCTTTTTATTTATCGGAAAAATCTAAATTATTATCTGAGAAATATAAAGAAACAGTTACTACAGAGATATTTGATGCTAATAAAATTAAAGAATTTGGAATGAACGCTTATTTTTCAGTAGGAAAGGGTTCTAACAATTCATCTTACATGTCAATTATAAATTACAAAAAAAATTTTAAATTAAATAAAAAATTAATAGTTTTAATAGGAAAAGGGGTAACTTTTGATTCAGGAGGAATTTCTATTAAACCTTCGAAAAACATGGACGAAATGAAATATGATATGTCAGGAGCAGCAGCAGTATACGGTGTAATGTTGTTTGCTGCTGAATTAAATTTACCTTTAAATATTATGGGTATCATAGCAGGATCTGAAAATATGCCAGATGGCAATTCTTTTCGACCAGGAGACGTTTTAAAAACATTATCTGGAAAAACAGTGGAAATATTAGATACGGATGCAGAGGGAAGGTTGATTTTATGTGATGTATTAACTTATGTAGAACAGTTTGACCCTGATATTGTTATTGACATCGCAACTTTAACAGGAGCTTGTGTTATAGCATTAGGAAATATAGTAAGTGGAGTAATGTCTAATGACAAGAATTTAGTCAATGATTTAATTAAAGCTGGAAAATTAACTGAAGATAAAATCTGGGAATTACCATTACATTCAGAATACAAAAAATTATTATCCTCTGATATAGCCGATTTTTCTAATATAGGTGGACCAAAAGCTGGAGCTATAAGTGCAGCTATGTTTTTATCTTTTTTTACTAAAAAATATAAATGGGCTCATTTGGATGTAGCAGGAACTGCTTGGAACACTAAGAAAAAAAAAGAATCAACCGGTCGACCTGTTCCTTTATTATGTCAGTTTTTATTAAACAAATCTGGTTATTCTTACTAAATTTTAAACTTAATTAATTATTTACATTTAATATAATTACTTTTTTCATAAAATTTTTTTAATTTATATAAAAAAAATTTTAATAATAAAAGTTAAGGTTTATTAACATGAGTAAACAATATAATCCTAAAGATATTGAAAAAAAAATATATCTTTTTTGGGAAAAAAATAATTTTTTTAAACCAACTAATAATAAAAATAAAAAAAATTTTAGTGTAATTATGCCTCCTCCTAACATAACAGGAAGTTTACATTTAGGACATGCTTTTCAACAAACAATCATGGATATTTTAGTTCGATATAATCGAATGAAAGGAAAAAATACTTTATGGAAAGTAGGGACTGATCACGCTGGGATTGCTACTCAAACATTAGTAGAACGAAAAATATCTTCAAAAGATTCAAAAATAACACGTCAACATTTAGGAAGAAAAAATTTTATTAATGAAGTTTGGAAATGGAAAAAAAAATCACATAATCAAATTTCTTATCAAATACGCCGTTTAGGAAGTTCTGTAGATTGGTCAACGGAAAGATTTAGTTTAGATAAAGAAATGAAAATTGCTGTAAAAAAAGCATTTATTTCCCTTTATGAAAAAAAATTAATTTATAAAAAAAAATGTTTATCTAATTGGGATTCAAAACTAAGAACTGTTATTTCTGATTTAGAAATTAATAATCAATTGATTAAAGGAAAAATGTGGTATTTAAAGTATTTTTTTGTTCCGAAAAAAAATGAAATATTAAAAAAAAAATATTTGGTTGTAGCGACTACAAGACCCGAAACATTGTTTGGAGATGTAGCGATAGCTATTAATCCAGATGATAAACGGTATGAAAAATATATAGGAAAAAAAGTTTTTATTCCATTAATTAAAAGAGTAATACCTATAATTTTAGATAAAAGAATTGATATTAAAAAAGGAACAGGATGTGTAAAAATTACTCCAGCTCATGACTTTTTAGATTACGATATAGCAGTTTCTCATAATTTACCTTTAATTAATATTTTTACACTTGAAGGAAAAATTTGTAAAGTTGTAGATATATATGATGTAAAGGGAAATAAATTAAAAATATATGACTCTTATATTCCTGAAAAATTTAGAAATTTAGATAAATATATAGCTAGAGAAAAAGTAATAAAAGAAATAAAAAAAAATGATTTTTTAAAAGACATAAAAGATTATGAATATAATCTTCCAACAGGAGATAGAAGTAATATTGTAATAGAACCTATTTTAACTAATCAATGGTATTTAAAAACAAAAGAGTTATCGAAAATAGCAATAGATATTGTTAAAAAAGAAAAAATTAAATTTATACCTTCTCAATATAAAAAATTATATTTTTCTTGGATGAAAAATATTAAGGATTGGTGTATTTCTCGTCAGTTATGGTGGGGTCATAGAATACCTATTTGGTATGATAAGAAAAACAATATTTATACAGGATATAATGAAAAAGATGTAAGAAAAAAATATAATCTTTCAGAAAAATTATATCTGTTTCAGGAAAAAGATGTATTAGATACTTGGTTTTCTTCAGCTTTATGGAGTTTTGCTTCGTTAGGATGGCCTAAATCAACTAGAGAATTAAATGACTTTCATCCAACCAATATTTTAGTCAGTGGTTTTGATATTATTTTTTTTTGGATTGCTAGGATGATAATGTTAACAATGTATTTTATAAAAGATAAAGATAATATTTCTCAAATTCCTTTTAAAAAAGTATATATAACAGGATTAATAAGAGATGAATCAGGAAAAAAAATGTCAAAATCTAAAGGAAATGTTATTGATCCAATAGATATGATTGATGGAATCTCATTAAATAATTTAGTTATTAAAAGAACAAAAAATTTACTTAAATCCGATTTTTCAGAAAAAATAATTCAACTTACTAAAAAAGAATTTCCTTTAGGTATAAAAGGAGCAGGAACTGACGCATTACGATTTACTTGTGCAGCGTTAGCATCAATGAATCGAGAAATTAACTGGGATATGAATCGGCTTTATGGTTATAAAAGTTTTTGCAATAAATTATGGAATGCAAGTAGATTTATTTTTTTTCATGTTGAAAATTCAAAAATTAATTATAGTAAAAAAAATTTTTTATCTGTAATGGATAAATGGATAATTTCAGATTTTCATATAGCTGTTAAATCATTTGTTCAAGCATTAAAAACATATCGCTTTGATATAGCTGCTCATATAATATATGATTTTATTTGGAATAAATTTTGTGATTGGTATTTAGAATTTTCTAAGATAACTATAAAATATGGGTCTAAAGAAGAAAAAATTAGTAACTTATGTACTTTAGTTAAAGTTTTAGAAGCTGTATTAAGGCTTGCTCATCCTATTATTCCTTTTATTACTGAAAGTATTTGGATGAAAGTAAAACATATACTTAACTTGAACTCTGATTCGATTATGTTATCTAATTTTCCCAAATTTAATTTTCAATTAATAGATAAAAAATCAACGTTATATGTTTCGTATATAAAAAAAATTGTTTCTATAATTAGAAAAATTCGTTTTTCTATGAAATTATCTAAAAATATTTTAATTTCCGTAATGTTTTATAATCCTAATAATTATATTGAATTAATTATTAAAAAATATAAAAATTATATATTGAATATGTTAGGAATAAAAAGTATAAAAATTATACTTTCAAATAAAAATATTCCAATTTCTATTAAAAAAAATATTGATGAAACAGAAGTTATAGTTCCAATTACAGGATTAATCAATAAAAAAAAAGAATTATTGGAAACTGAATTGAAATTAAAAAAAATAGAATCAAAAATTAAAAAAATAAAATTCCAGTTAAAAAATAAAAATTTTCTTTTATATGCTCCTACAATGGTGATAGAAAAAAATAAAAAAGTACTTTCTTTATTGAAAATAGAAAAAAATGATTTATTAAATTATAAAAAATTGATTGTAAAAATTTAAAAAATAAATTTTTTAAAAAATTTATTAATTACTGTCTATTTAAAAAATATTATTTTTTTATTTTTGATAAGAAAACTTTATAAAATAGTTTTTTATAAAAAGTTATTTTTATTAATATGATTAATTATAAGGATAATTTTTATTATGCTCGAATTACATAATATTATTTCTAGAAAAAAATTAAAAAAAAGAATGGAACTAGATAATGTTGAACGAGTTACTCTTTCTTTTTATAAATATTTTTTTATTAAAAATCCTATTAATTTCAGAAATTTAATTTATGTTAATTTTAATAAATTAAAAATTTTTGGAAGAGTTTATATTGCTCACGAAGGGATTAATGCACAAATTAGTGTTCCTAGTTTTTTTTTTCACTCAGTAAAAAGATTTTTAAAAAAAATAAATAAAAATTTTAAAAATATATTTATTAATAAAAGTATTAATAACAAAAAAAAATCTTTTTGGATTTTAATAGTTAAAGTAAGAAAAAGAATCGTATCAGATGGAATTCTAAATAAAAAATTTTCTATGAATCCTTTTGGAAAATATTTAAATGCTATAGAAGTAAATAAAATGTTTAAAGAAAAAACTACTTTATTAGTTGATGTTAGAAATAATTATGAGTATAAAATTGGTTATTTTGAAAATTCAATTAAATTACCTGGAAAAACTTTTAGAGAACAAATAAAATTAATAGTAAATTATTTACATCATTTAAAAGAAAAAAATATAATTTTATATTGTACAGGAGGAATTCGTTGTGAAAAAGCTGCTTCTTGGTTAACCTTTAACGGTTTTAATAATGTATATCAAATAAAAAATGGAATTATTGGATATATTAAAGATGCTAAATTAAATAATTTACCCATATATTTTAAAGGAAAAAATTTTGTTTTTGATTCAAGAATGGGAGAAAGAATTACTAAAGATATTTTATCAACTTGCAAAAACTGTAAAATTTCATGTGATTCTTATACAAATTGTCGAAATGATCGCTGTCATGTTTTAATGATTCAATGTTCAGATTGTTCAAAAAAATTAAATAATTGTTGTTCTTTAATATGTAAAAAGAAAATAAAAAGTTAATTCTGTTATTTAATTTTTGGTTTTTAAAATTATATTATTAAATATGTAGATTATTTTTTTAAAATATATTTTTTTTAAGACATTAATTCAATTAATAAATCTGATTTACTTTAACAGGAAAAAGTTAAAAATGTTAGTTTCTGTATTAGATATTTATAAAAAGAAAGTTAAAATTAATAGTAGCATTGTTATTAAAGGTTGGGTTCGAAGTAAACGGAGTTCAAAAATAGGTATTTCTTTTATTCATTTATATGATGGTTCTCATTTATCTCCTATTCAGATAATTGCAGAAAAAAAATTATCCAACTATCAAGATGAAATATTAAAGTTAACAACTGGATGTTCTATAATTGTAAATGGAAAATTAGTAAAGTCTTATGGTAAGCAACAAGAAAGTGAAATATATGCTTCTAATATTAAAGTTATAGGTTGGGTTGAAAATCCTGATACTTATCCTTTATCTTTAAAAAAACATACTAATGAATTTCTTAGATCTATACCTCATTTAAGAACAAGAAGTAATTCTTTTGGAGCTATTAATAGAATTAGGAGTTTTTTATTTCATTCTTTACATACCTTTTTAAATAACAAAAAATATTATTGGGTACCTACTCCGATCATTACTGCTATAAATGCAGAAGGAGCAGGTTCTATGTTTAAAGTATCTTCCTTTGATTTTCAAAAAATTCCTAAACAAATTTCAGGAAAAGTTGATTTTTCTAAAGATTTTTTTGGAAAAAAAACATTTTTAACTGTTTCAGGACAGTTAACAGCAGAAGCTTATGCTTGTGCTATGTCAAAAGTATATACATTCGGACCTACTTTTCGAGCTGAAAATTCTAATACTAAACGTCATTTATCAGAATTTTGGATGTTAGAAGTTGAAACAGCTTTTTCAAATCTTTTTGATTTAACAAAATTAGTGGAAGAAATTTTTAAATATTCTATAAATGAAGTTTTAAAATATTGCTTGCCAGAAATTCTTTTTTTTGAAAAAAAATATAAGTTAAAAATAGTTAAAAAACTTGAAAGAAATTTAAATGAAAAAATAATTCAAGTAGAATATTCAGAAATTATTGATATACTTAAAAAAAGTAAAAATAATTTTTCTCAACCTGTTTTCTTTGGATTGGATTTAAATATAGAACATGAAAAATATATAGTTGATAGTTATTTTAATTCTCCTGTAATAATTAAAAATTTTCCTAAAGAAATAAAAGCTTTTTATATGCGATTAAACAATGATAATAAAACCGTTTCAAGTATGGATATGTTAGTTCCTGGAATTGGAGAAATTATTGGAGGATCTCAAAGAGAAGAAAGATTATCTATATTAGAAAATCGTATGTTAGAATTAAACTTAAAAAAAGAAAATTATTATTGGTATAGAGATTTAAGAAAATATGGAACAGTTCCACATTCTGGTTTTGGATTAGGATTTGAACGTTTATTACAATATATTACAGGAATAAATAATATTAGAGATGTTATACCCTTTCCTAGAACTGTTCGAAATAGCGATTTTTAACTTAAAACAAAGATTAAGTTAAATAAATTTTTTTTAAAGAAAAAAATATATATAGAATATAAATATACATATTTAATAAAAGTATTAATTTTTAATATTTTTTGTAAATAAAAAATATGTTATATTTTTACATAAACATTTCTAATATTTTATTAAAAATAAAAATATAATAAATTTATTAAACTAATAATTTTTTATATTGATTTTAATTTTTTTCCACCTAATACATGAATATGTAAATGATTGATTTCTTGACCTGCATGTTGATTACAGTTGATTAGTAATCTATAACCCGTACTACTAATATTTTTTTTTTTTGCAAGAGTAATTGCTATATTCAACATATGAAAAATTAAATTTTTATCTTTTTTTTGTATTTCGTTTAAAGAGGAAATAACTTTATTTGGAACTACAAGGAAGTGTATAGGTGCTTTTGGTTTAATGTCTGAAAAGACAGTAACTTTACTATCTTGATATAAAATATCAGCTGGTATTTCTTTTTTAATAATTTTTTTAAAAATATTGTTTTTTTTCATATATTTTTTCTCTAAATATTTATTTTTTAATGTTAAATTAAGAAGAGTTAAATTTTACTCTCCTTAATTTAGTAAAAAATTAGTTTTTTTTAATATAATTTTCTATTTCAGTCTTTAAATTATCTGATTTTGTTCCAAAAACTGCTTGTACACCTAATCCTGAGATAAAAACTCCAACAGCACCTAAATTTTTTAATTTAGAAACGTTTACATTTGATGTATCTAAAACAGAAATACGAAGACGAGTAATACAAGCATCTAAGTTAGTTATGTTATTTTTCCCGCCTAATGCATTTACTAAATAAGGTGCGAGTTCAGAATTACTAAGATTGTTTAATACATTTTGAGACTTTTCTCTTCCGGGTGTATTTAAATTTAACTGTTTAATTAAAACATAGAAAATAAAATAATATACTAGGCCGTATAGTATACCAATTAATGGAAACATCCAAATATTATTTCCGTGTCCACTTAAGATAATAAAATCTATTAGTCCATGAGAAAAACTATTTCCTGCTCTCATATCAAGTAAAATACATATTGGGAATGATAGTCCTGCTAAAATAGAGTGTATAATATACAATATAGGAGCAGTTAATAAAAATGAAAATTCTATAGGTTCAGTAATGCCAGTTAAAAATGCTGTTAGCATACCAGACAACATTATACTTCCTATTTTAACTTTATTTTCTGGTTTGGCAGTATTCCAAATAGCTAAAGCAGCTCCAGGTAAACCATACATTTTAAATAAAAATCCACCAGAAAGTTTTCCAGCAGAATCATCTCCTGCCATATATCTTGCAACGTCTCCATGAAAAGTTTGTCCTATTGAATTCGTATATTCTCCTATTTGCATTTGGAATGGTACATTCCAAATATGGTGTAATCCAATTGGTACTAGGATTCTTTCTACAAATCCATACATTCCAAATGCAAATATAGGATTTTGATAAGCTGCCCATTCAGAAAATTTCTGTATCGCATTTCCAATAGGTGGCCAGATTAAAGCTAACAATAATCCAATAAAAATCGATATTAGTCCAGAAATAATAGGAACAAATCTTTTACCTGCAAAGAACCCTAAATATTCTGGGAGCTGAATTTGATAAAACAAATTAAACATAGAAGCGGCAATAGAACCAGCAATAATACCTCCTAAAATTCCTGTATCTATAAGATGTTCTTGGGAGATATTTATTATTTTCATAACTGAAAAAATAGGTACTGCTACAGATAATGTTTTTATCATTATCCCATAAGCTATTACAGCAGCTAAAGCAGATACTCCATCATTTTTTGTAAATCCTAGTGCAACTCCAATTGCAAAAATTAAAGGCATATTGGAAAAAACAGACCCTCCTGCTTCCGCCATAACATTAGATATTGCTTTAGGAATCATGCTAAAGTGAGCTGATCCTATTCCTAATAATATACCCGCAATCGGAAGTACAGAAACAGGTAACATTAATGATTTTCCTATTTTTTGCATGTTTGCAAATACATTTTTTAACATATTCTAAAACTCCTAAATATTATCAGGATTTTTTAAGATAAGTTATTATTAATAATATTTTTAATAAAAAATATTTTTATAATTAATAAATAAAATTATTTATTTAAATATGAAATAACTCAAGGTTAATTAAAAAAATCTTTATATTTTTTTATTTTTTATCTGATAAATTAAATAAAGTAAAAAAATTTTTTTTTATTTGTTTAGTAAATGTTTCTATATTAATATTTTTTAATTTAGCTAATAATTTTGCTATTTCATACAAATAAGCAGGTTGGTTTTCTTTTCCTCGATAGGGTTCAGGAGATAAATAAGGAGAATCAGTTTCAATTAATATTTTTTCTATCGGAATAACTTTAGCGGTTTCTCTTAATAAAAAAGAATTTTTAAATGTAATAATTCCGGAAAATGATATATAGAAACCTAAATTTATTAATTTTTTAGCTGAAATATAATTTTCTGTAAAAGAGTGTAGTATTCCTCTATATGGTTTATTATTTTCTTCTTCCAATATTTGGAATATATCATGTATTGCTTTTCTACAATGAATTATAAGCGGTTTTTTAAATTTTTTTGCTATTTTGATATGTTCACGAAATAATAATTTTTGTTCAGAATGTCCGTTTTTAGAATAAAAATAATCTAATCCTGTTTCTCCTATAGCAATTATATTTTCATTAATAGCAATGTTTTTTAATTTTTTAATATCATTTTTTTCATTTTTTATATTATTTGGATGAATTCCACATGAATATAAAATATTTGGTTTTTCCCCTATATATTTTTTAGAAAGATAATAATCTTTAATAGAAGTTGAAACTACTAAAATCATTTTAACATTTTTTTTTTCTGCTTTTTTAATAGTATTATTTATTCCATTTTTTTTGTCTCTACATTTTAGATTATGAAGATGACAATGAGAATCTATTAAAAACATATGTTTCTCTCTTATTTAAATTTATTAGTATTTAAAAAATATTCCCAATTTAATAATTTTTTAGAAATCAATAATTCTTGATTAATGTTTGAAACATTAAGTAGATAATATCTACATTTTAACCATAAACGAAGACTAATATCTAAAGTATAGTAGGAATATTTTGAAGATATTGTTTTTATAGTACTAATATTATCTAAATTTGATAAACTTTCTGTTATATTATATTTCCATTTAATAGCATCTAATAAAATTAAACAAATCCAATTTATTTTAAATAAAATATTTTTTCCAATGAAATAAGGAAGTAGTAAAATTAAACTTTTTTTTTGAATAAAATCAATTAATTTTTCATAAAAATTTTTTCTTTCTATCCATAATTTACTTTTAATTAATTTTATAGCCATTAAAGGAGCATTTTCTGATATTTTTAGAGAAGTTAAAAAATATTTTTCTTTAATTATAAAGTTATTTTCTTTAAACCAGATTAAACAATTTTTTTTTGAAGGAGCATAAATATTTAATAAAAAGCATCTACTTTTTAAAGTAAGTGGAATTTTGAAAGAATTAAAATTAATTAGCAAAAAAAAAGTGTTTTTAGGAGGTTCTTCTAACATTTTTAATAGAATATTAATTCCGTATTCATTTAAGAAATCTGTATTTGAAAAACAAATAATTTTAATTTTACCTTGTTGTGCGGATGTAAAAATTTTTTCATTTAATGTTCTTAACGTTTCAACATCTATAATTTTTTTTTCTTTTTCTGGTTTTAAAAAATACCAGTCAGGGTGATTTAAAGATTTTGTTAAATTACATGCACGACATAATTTACAATTTTCATCTTTTTTTTTGTTTAGACATAATAACCATGTACTAAATTTCCATACTAAATTAAATATTCCTATTCCTTTAATGGTATTTATTAAAATAGTATGGTGTAGTTTATTATTATTATGTTGAAAAATAAGTTTTTTATAAGCAGAAATTAACCAAGGATACAGGATCATATTAATTATTTTTTAACCAAGTAAAAAGTTCATTTTTTATAGAGTTTCGAACCAAGATTTTTTTTTGATTAGCATCAATTTTTATTATATTTTTTTCTTTAGAAATTATACTTAGGTAAGTATTGCGAACTTTTTCAAAAAATTTCATTGATTTTTTTTCAATTCTATCTAGTTTTTTTCTTTGAAATGCTCTTTTTAATCCAGTTTCAGGAAGAACATCAAGATAAAAAGTAATATCTGGATTAATTTTTTTTAAAAACATATTTTTTAAGTTTTTTATTTTCTTCGATGGGATATTATCCCCACCTCCTTGATAAGCAAAAGAAGATAATTGATATCTGTCGCTTATTATCCAAATTCCTTTATTTAAACAAGGTTTTATAATACTTTCTACAAGTTGTATTCTTGCAGCATGAAATAGTAAAAGTTCAGCATTATGATGTAAATCTTGATCATTATTATAATTTTTAATTATTTTTCTAATTTTTTCTCCTAAATAAGTGCTTCCTGGTTCTTTAACTAATTTAACATTTTTAATGTTATGTTGATGTAACGTTTTTAATATTATTTTACATGCTAAAGTTTTTCCAGATCCTTCTATTCCCTCTAAAACAATAAATTTTCCTTTTATCATAATTTTCCTAATAATTTAAAATATATTTACTTAAAAAAAATTATAGAATTAGATAATATTTTTTATAAAATTTTTATAGATTAAATTTTTTTTTATTTTTTTCATATATATATAACGTAGCTGATTGAATATCAATAATTTTTTCCATTTCTTCATCAGGAATACTAATATTAAATTCTTCTTCTAAAGACATGAACAGTTCAATTATATCTAGAGAATCAGCTTTAAGATCATCTACAAATTTAGTTGACTTATTTAGTGTTTCTATTTTTTTATCTAGCTGCAAAGATATAATTTTTTTAATTTTTTCTTCAATATTAATCATAAGATTGTTTTTATTTTAAATAAATTATAATTGATTATATCATATACATTCCTCCATTTACATGTAGTGTTTGTCCAGTTATGTACGACGTTTTTTCAGAAGCTAAAAATAAAACAGCATTAGAAACATCTGAAGGAGTTCCAAATTTTTTAATAGGTATTTTAGATAGATATTTTTTTAACAAAGACTTTTCTAAATTTTTAGTCATTTTTGTTTTTATGAATCCAGGAAATACCAGATTTACAGTAATTCCAAATCTAGCAACTTCTAATGCTAGAGATTTGTTAAATCCAATTAATGCTGATTTAGAAGCAGCATAACTAGTTTGGCCTATATTACCTATTTTTCCAATTATAGAGCCAATAGTGATAATTCTACCATTTTTTTTTTATCATATTTCGTAATACTAATTTAGATAAAAGAAATACAGACGTTAAATTAGTAAGCAGGGTCTCATTCCAGTCTGTTAAGCTTGTATTAAATAATAGTTTATTTTTAGTTATCCCTGCATTATTGATTAATATATCAATAGAACCAAAATTTTTATTGATATAATCTACACATTTTTTTATTGAAAATGAATCTTTAATATCACATATCATTCCTATTCCATTATTTTTTAAGTAATTATCTATAATTTTTTTATTTTTTTTTGAAGAACATAATCCTATTACTAAAATTTTTTTTTTATAAAGTTTTCAGCAATTGATCTTCCTATTCCTCGAGTTGCTCCAGTAATTAAAGCAATTTTTTTATTCATTTTTCGTTCCTATATTTAATAAAAAATTTTTATTTTTATATAAAGAAATTGACGTAATATTTTTTATTTTTTTATTTAAATTACTTAGTATTTTACCAGGTCCAACTTCTACTATTGAATGTATTTTATAAGAAATAATTAAATTAATAGTTTCTTCCCATCTCACAGGATTATATAGTTGACGAACTAAAGCTTTTTTAATTTTTTCCGAATAAAATTCACATTTTACATCTACATTATTAATAATTGGAAAAATAGGAGAATAAAAAGTTATTTTGTTTAGAGCTAAAAACATTTTTTTAGAAATTTCTTTCATATATTTACAATGTAAAGGGGTATCAATATTTAAATTAACTATTTTTTTAGCACCTAATTTTTTAGATAAAAAAATCATTTTTTCTACTGTTTTTACATCTCCAGAAATGAGAGTTTGGTTTTTCGAATTAAAAGCTGCTGGAGACACTATTCCTGTTTTAGAAAGTTTAGAACAAAGGTTTCTTATGATTTTCTGATCTAACCCTATTATTACTTGTGTTGATCCTGGATATTTTTTGCTTATAGTATGCATTAGAATAGATCTAAATTTAATTAATTTAATCGCGTGGGTAAATTTTATTACTTTAGAACAAACTAAAGCAGAATATTCCCCTAAACTATGCCCAGCAGCAATAATAGGAAAATTTTTTTTTTATCCATAGTTTAAACAAGGCAACTGAAATAGTTAGTAATAAAGGTTGTAGATATTCTTTGTTTTTTTTATTCGAAATTTCATTATTGTTCAAAGCATTCCATAAATTATATTTAATACAGGAAGAAGCTAAATCAAATGTATTCTTAATTACTCCTATATTTTTTTTAAAAATTTCTGGTATATAAGAGGAATATAAACCTTGTCCGGAAAAAATCATTGCATATTTTTTCATTATAAGTTCCTTAAATTCATTAATTTTTTAATACATTTATTAAGGAAAATAATTAATAAAAAATTATATATATTAGATTATTTTTAGATATGTATACATTAAAAAATGATGTAATTTCGTTTTATATAACTTTAACAAAATTTTTTTATACAAATCATTTATTTTTTTTGAAATATTACTTTTTTACCTTTATAAAAACCTTTTTTAGTTATGTTATGTCTTAAATGATGTTCTCCGGATATCTTATCTATAGAAACAGTGTTTTCTTTTAATGAATCATGAGACCTTCTCATTCCTCTTTTTGATCGAGAAGGTTTATTTTTTTGAACTGCCATTTTTATTCCTTTTTTTTAAAAAAAATTATTATTTATAATAAAATATTTTTTTCTAAATAGCTATTTTTTTATGCTTATATGATAAGATACATTTTTATCTTTATATGAACATTTTTCATATATTTTTTTTTAGTGAAATAAAGTATATTTAATTAAGATTTTTATATTTTAATTAAAACATTTTAGAAAATAAAATACTTAATTAAGTTTAGATAAACTTAATTGAAAATTTTTTTCAATAGGAGCTGTAATATATATATTTTTATTTATATTAGGATGAAAAAAACCAATTTTTTTAGCATGAAGAAACAAGTTTTTTTTTGTATTTAAAAATGTAAAATTTTTGTCTAATTCAGAATTTCCATAATATTTATCAAAAATAATAGGATGACCAGCATGTGCAGAATGTACTCTAATTTGGTGAGTTCTTCCTGTATTAGGTGTTATTAACATTAATGAACAATCTTGATAATATTTTTTTACCTGAAATTTTGTTTCTGAAAACTTTCCTTTTTCATTTACAAAAACTGGATTTTTTACATTTTTATTTTTTTTCTTCTTTAAAGAAGCAGATATAATCAATTTAGATTTTGGCCAATATCCATGAACTAATGCTATGTATTGTTTTTTTATTTTTTTTTCTCTTATTTGTTTATGCAAATCACGAAGAGTTGATCTTCTTTTAGCTATCATTAAAACCCCAGAAGTATTTCTATCAATTCGATGAACAAGTTCTAGGTAAGAATATATAGGATATAAAATACGAAGATTTTCTATAATACCAAAACGTAATCCAGTTCCACCATGAACAGCTATTCCTGATGGTTTATTAATAATTAATAAAAATTTGTCTTCATATAAAATTTTTCCATCTAAAGTAAAATTTTTTTTTGCATCAGAATATGATAATAAATTATTATTTCTTTTTTCTATTTTAATTGGAGGAATTTTTATTGTATCTCCAATTTGTAATTTATATTTAGGAAGAATTTTTTTTTTATTAATTTTTATTTTTCCTTTTCGTATCATTTTATAAATTATACTTTTAGGAAATTTTTTAATTTTTTTAATTAAAAAATTATCAATTCTTTGATTATTCATTTCTTTTGAAACATATATCATTTGTAAAGGTAGAATGTTTGTTTTCATTTATTATTTTCTCAAAATATTTTTATATATAATAAAAAATTAAAATTTTTTATAAGATTTTTAGTATGATTTATGTATCTAACAGAATATAAGTGTATTTTTTAGTAAGATTTTTTTATTTTTATAAAAAAATAAATTTAAAAAATATTTTTAACATTTTCATAAAAAAATGATCTTTAAATTTTTTTGTTTCAAATTATAAATTATTTATATTTTATAAATAAATATTATAAAATTTTTTATTTGATTGCTAAAAATTCTTACTAATATGTTTAACTTTCTGTTTATGTATTTATTGTTCATGTATATATAACATAAAACTAATTTTGTAACATTTGATATTAATAAAAAAATTTTTTATTTATCTATTTTCTAAAAAAATAGTAAAATTTAAAGTTTTGAAATTTTATTTTTTAATTTTTTGTCAAAATATAAAAATATTTTTTATAAATATTTTTTTACATTTTTTATTTGATTTTAATATAATTTAAATAAATTTTAATTGCATATAAAAATAAGAGATTTTTTAATGAAAAGAATGTTAATTAATGCTACTCAACGAGAAGAACTAAGAGTTGCTCTGGTTGACGGACAACGATTATATGATTTGGATATAGAACATTTTGGATATGAACAGAAAAAATCTAGTATTTATAAAGGTAAAATTACTAGAATAGAACCTAGTTTAGAGGCTATTTTTATAGATTACGGTTCAGAAAAACATGGATTTTTGCCTTTTAAAGAAGTTTCTAAAGATTATTTTCTTTCTAATACTTCTTTTTCTTCTAATTCACATATTAAAAATGTATTAAGAGAAGGACAGGAAATAATTGTTCAAGTTTCTAAAGAAGAAAGAGGTAACAAAGGAGCTGCTTTAACTACCTTTGTTAGCTTAGCGGGTAGTTATTTAGTATTAATGCCAAATAATCCAAAAATTACTGGAATTTCTAGAAGAATAGAAGGTTCAAATAGAGCTGAGATAAAAGAATTAATACCTTTATTGAATTTACCTAAAAATATGGGATTGATAATTAGAACTGCTGGACTTGGAAAATCTTTAAAATTATTACAATGGGATCTTGATATTAGGATGAAACATTGGGATGCTATTATTAAATCTTCAAAAAATAAATCTGCTCCTTTTTTAATTCATCAAGAAAGTAATATAATTGTAAGAGCATTTAGAGATTATTTATGCCAAGATATCGGAGAAATTCTTATTGATAATCCTGATATAGTTAAAACAGCTAAACAGCATATTAGTTTTTTAGGAAGACCCGATTTTAGAAATAAAATTAAATTATATACAGGAGATGTTCCTTTATTTAGTTATTATCAAATAGAGTCACAGATTAGTTCTGCTTTTCAAAGAGAGGTTCGCTTGCCTTCAGGAGGATCAATAGTGATAGATACTACTGAAGCATTAACAGCAATTGATATTAATTCTTCTCGCTCAACAAAAGGTATAGATATCGAGGAAACCGCATTTAATACTAATATTGAAGCAGTAGAAGAAATAGCTAGACAATTAAAATTACGAGATTTAGGTGGATTAATAGTTATTGATTTTATCGATATGTTAATTTTAGAAAACCAAAAAAAAATTGAAAATAAATTGAAAGAAGCAGTTTATCATGATAAAGCTCGTGTGCAAATAGGGTCTATTTCAAAATTTGGACTTTTAGAAATGTCTCGTCAACGAATTAGTTCTTCACTTCGTGAATCTAGTTATCATATTTGTCCAAGATGTACGGGTACAGGTATTATTAGAGATAATGAATCTTTATCGTTGTCTATTTTAAGAATTATTGAAGAAGAATCTTTAAAGGAAAATACATGTGAAATTCATGCTATTGTTCCAATAGAAATAGCTTGTTATTTGCTAAACGAAAAAAGAGAAGCTGTTAATTCTATAGAAAAACGTCAATTTTCAGGAAAAATAATTATTATTCCAAATAATCAAATGAAAACTCCTAATTATTCAGTTTTAAGAATAAGGAAGGGAGAAAAAATACAATCTATAAGTTATCATTTACCAAAATTTTATCGTAGTAATTTTTTAAATACTTTCAGAGTAGGAGGTATTGAAAAAAAACAAAATGAATATTTAAATTTTAAAAAATCTTTACTATTAAAAAATAAATTAGAAAATAATTGTTTTAATTTTTTTAAGAAAGATCAAAAAAACATGGATTTAAAAAATAAAATAGAAAAAGATTTAGTTTCTTATATTAGTTTTTCTATTATTAGTTCTAATAACATTTTAAATGAAACATCTAATTCTATCTTAACAAAAAAAAATATTAAAAAAGAAATGATAAAAGAAGTAACTCCAAGATTTAATAATGAAAATAAAAATAATAAGTTCAATTTAAAGAAAAATATTTTTTTCAATACAGAGAAATTAATTAGGGTTAATAAGGATTTTAAAAAAAATAATTCTTTTCTTTTTATAATAAAAGAATTAATTAATTTAAGAAATAAAATTTATAAAAAATATGAAAAAGATTTTTTTTCTAAAAAAAATACTGTAAAAATATTAAAAAAGGAAGAAAAAAATTTTTTATTTAAAAAAAATATAAATAAAAAAAACTTATTTTGTAAAAGCTCATTTTTTTTACGAAAATATTTTGAGTTTTTTTTCTTTCAAGAAGAAAATATGTATACATTTAAAAAAAATAGATTTAATAATATTCAAGAATATAATAAAATGACGAAAATATTTTTTTATTTACGATTATATAATATTTTTTATGATTCATATTTTTTTTATTATAAAATTCCTATTTATTTTTTTTATAAATACTTTAATTTTTTAGATAAAAATAAAAGTTTTATAAATTCTTCAACTCAATATATTTATATAAAAAAAATATTTTTTAAAGAAAATAGTTTTTTTGAATTAATAAAACGAAAATCGTTTATTTCTTTTTTTTCAAAAAATAATGTGTACCTTAAATTATATAATATTTCTAATCAATTGAAATATGAAAAAAAAATAAAAATAAATTTAAATTTTTTAAATATTACGAGTTTTTATTTTTCAAAACTAGTTATAAACAAAAATATTCAATATTTCAAAAAAATAATTAAACATTTATATAAGAAAAATATTTTTTATAAAAAAAATATAACTTTTAATTTTAAACCAACTGAAAAAAAAGAAAAAATTTGTTTTTTAAAAAATGGTTTAAATTTTGCTAAGAAAAATAATGGTAATTTATTTCGAAAAAATTATGCAAATTCTCCAGTTACAAAAGCATCACTATTATCTATAGATACTAAGTTTTTATTGAATAACAAAAATAAAAATATGCGTAAAGTACATAAAAAAAAGAAGGCAGCAGGAGTACATATAGCGATAAATAAGTCTAGTTTTCCTGTGTATAAACCTAATAAAATTATTATAAAATAAAAAAAAAATTAATATAAAACTATTTAATAAGTTTTATATTAATTTTCTCATAAAAAATAATAAATATTTTTTACGAAAAATATTAATTTTAAATTCTTTATTTACCTTTAACTTTATTTGGAAAACAACCTGCATCGTGCATATTTTTTAGTATTAAAAATATATCAGAATATTTTATTTTTAAATAATTTAAAATTTGAATTATATTATATAAATTTAATTTTCTTTTTTTTATTTTTTTATTTTTTTTAATACCTTTTAATAAGGTAAAATTGATAGGATATTTTTTCTTATGTTTAATAATTAATAGAAATTTTTTGTTTATTAAAGTACATGCATGTAATTTAATTTTTGAGTTGAAAATAACAGAGTTAGTATGAAAATTAAAAATTATATTTGAATATTTTTTAGGAATATTTATATTTATATTTTGAATATTAGAAACCATTTCCACTATTTTTTTTTTTTTAAAAAAATTTTTTATTTTTATAGTTTTTGAATCTATTGGTGTAGCTATATTAGGATAATGTATATTAATACAATCACTAATCTTTTTTGATAAAGTAAAACTTTCTTTTTTTAATTGTAATTTAAAATTTTTTTTATTAAGTAAATTATGTTTTATTTCTTTTTTTATTATTGCTCCATTTTTAATAGTATAAAAATTAGATTTTTTTGAAATATTTTGGAAATTTGTTTTTTTTTTTGATATTAAACCTTGAGCAAAAGCACAGATTTTATTATCTATATTTTTTAATGGTGTTAGCAGAAGAGTTCCTCCTTCAAGATTTTTTGCATTTCCTATTGAAGCTACATTAATATTAATAGTTTCCCCCAAAGAACTAAAATATGGTAAATTAGCTGTAATAATAACAGAAGCTACATTATTTAAAGGAGTTTTATTATTGACGGGAATTTTAATTCCTAATTGAGATAACATGTTATGAATAACATGGTTACTAAAAGCTATAGGAGAATTGGAATCCCCAGTTCCTTTTAGTCCAGCTACTAATCCATATCCTATAAGCTGATTATTTTGAATTCCCTTGATATTTACTAAGTTCTGAATTTTTTCTGCTTGACAAATAGATATTTTACTTAGAGTAATAATAATACAAATATAAATTAACTTAATTATATTCATAAATATTCCTTTAAAGTTTTAAACTTTTATTAAGTTTAAAATATATTTTCATTTTTTTAAAAAGAAAAAAATTTTTTTAAACCAATTATATTTTTTTTGATTATTTTCTTTATGTTCAAAATATTTAATATGTAAATTAGCTACATGAACTGAATTAATTTTTTTTTTTGAGCTTATATTCTTAGGATCTATAGTTCCTGAAACATATAAAATTTCTTTATGTTTATTGATAACAATTTCTTTTTTACCTATAAAATTTAAATTTCCATTAGGTTCAATTTTTTTTATCGTAACAGTTATTGCACTCGTAAAAGAATTATTTTTTAAAAATTTTTTTTTTGTTAATAATTCATTTTTTTTAAATTGATTAAAATTAATTTTATTTTTTTTAAATAATTTTTCAAAAAAATAGCTTAAACCTGTAGCTTTTAATTCAGTATTATAATTGTTATTTTCTACAACATTTAAAATTGAGTTTTTTCCAACTATAATATTTTCTTCCATAATCATAATTAATGTATCTCCAATAGAGTAATTGGGTTGATTTTTTTCAAAAATTGAATAATGATTATTATTAGTTAAATAAATATCTTTTTTAAAATAAAAACACTTTTTTTTATTGAAGTGAATGATATAGAATAAATTAGTATTAGGAATATATTTTGTTTTTTTATCAATTTTTTTTAATGAAAAATAATTATCTATAAAAAATAAAAAAAACATTATGAAAATAATTCTGAATATTATTTTTTTGTTCATTTTTTTAAAAAAATATAAGAAAATTTATATGTAATATTTTATGAATATTTTTTTTATAATTAAAATTTAAAAATTAATAATATTTATATATATAATTTGTAATAAAAAAAATTACTTTTATTTTTTTAATGAAATTATTAATTTTTTTTACAAAATTAATGATACTATAATTATAGTGTTTTAATAAAAATATAAAGATTATTTAAAAATTATGTAAAAAGTTTTCACTTAAAAATTTAATTTCTACAGATTTATATCTAGTATTTTTTATTTAAAGCATTTAAAAAATGTGTGTATTTTATATTGTATATTCCCTATTTTTTTAAAATAAAAATAAAAAAGTTATTTATAAAATTTTAGTATTAACATTTTTTTTTAAGAAAGTTAGAATTTTTTCTTCTAATAAAATCTTTTTATAGTCATAAAGAAATTAAATTTATAATAAATTTATTAAATAAGATATTTTAGTAGATATTTTTTATAGTTATAAATATATAATATATTTATATATATTTAAAATGCTTAGAATTATTTTTTTTGTATATTCCAATATACTTATGCTAGATCTGATGACTATGTCTTATATATTTTTTTTATGTTAAATTTATTAATTTTTTTTGATCTTAAAAAATAATATGTTTTAAACAATTCAATTTTTAATTAAAAAAATTTTTTAAGAAAATAAATTTACTAAAATTAAATTTTAATATACTTAATTCAAGAATTATTTCTGTTTTTAGTAGAACATGTATTCTATTATTTTAATGTTAATAAATTATTTTTTTAGTAAAAAGTAATTTATTTATTAGTTTTTTTTAATATTTTATTTTTTCATAAAATTAAAGTATTAATCAAGTTTTTATGAAAAATTTTATAATTTTTAATTTATATAAATTAATTTTTTATTGTAAAAATAAATTTTAATTTGTTTAATAATTTTTGATTATTTAATAAATTAAAATTTAAAAGTAAAGATTATTTTTTTTATTAAAAAGTTGTAGTTATAATTCTTTTATAAAAGAAAATATAAAAATATATTTTAGATATATATTTTTTCGGAGGAGGAGAGATTCGAACTCTCGGATAATTTCTCATCGGCGGTTTTCAAGACCGCTGCCTTCAGCCACTCGGCCACCCCTCCTAATTAATAAAAATATTATTGCTTCATTTAAATAATAAACTGAATTAATCGTTCTGTAAAGTATCTCCATTAATAATTTATAAATAATTAATTAATTGAAATAAAATTTATGTTTCTAAATTTATTTAGAAAAGTTTTATTATTTTAATAATTTTTTTAAAAAAATTTAGTTGTTTCATTTTAAAATTATTGATATAATTAAAGACTGAAAAATAATATTATTTGGCGCATTGGCAGATTGGTCATGCAGCGGATTGCAAATCCGTAGAACTCGGTTCAATTCCGGGATGCGCCTAAAGAAATTTTATTTTAGCCCGGATGGTGAAATTGGTAGACACAAGGGACTTAAAATCCCTCGGCCTTAATGGCTTTGCGGGTTCAAATCCCGCTCCGGGTATGTATTTCATACATATCCTTTCTGAAACCTTGAAAAACAATAAATCTTTTTGTTTTTTTTAATATTTTATAATTTTTAAAATTTTTTTTAAAAGTTTCTGAAATATTTATAAAAGAATTAATAACAATTCTTAATTCTCCTGTACTTTTTAAATAATTAATTGATTCTTTAATAATAGAAATTCCAGTTTTTAACTCAATATTTAGATCTTCATGTATAGGAATATTAGAGATAATTAAATCAAATTTTTTTTTAATGTTTGAATATATGTCACTAGATAATATCTTTCCTTGTAATCCATTTTTTTTAAAAGTTAATTTACTCGATTCAATTGCGGATAAATGAATGTCGGTAAGAGTTACCTTAATCTTGTTTTCTTTGTTTTGCAATAAAAAAGCAGATAAGATTCCATTTCCACAGCCAACATCCAAGATATCTCCTTTAATTTTTTTTGTAAAAGTAGATAATAGTAATTTACTTCCTTCATCAACTTTATTATAACTAAAAATTCCAGGAAAAAAATATATATATAAGTTTTTCCAAAAAAAAACTTTAATGAATTGTTCTTTTAGAAATATTATTTTTTTTAAAATTTTCCCATGAACAAGTGAACATTTTCTTAAAAAATCTATTTTTTTGAAAATGATCCATTTTTTTAACTTAGAAATACTACTTTTAATACCACTTTTATTTTTTCCTATTATATATACATCAGATTTTATAGTGAATACAGAAACTAAACTAATTAGTTGAAAAATGTTTTCTAACACATTTTTTTTCCAGTAAAAAATTAATATTTCACTATTTTTTACGAAATTTTTATTAGTTATTAAACTATATGAAACGTGAAATTTTTTTTTTAATTTTTTCCACACATCATATCTATAAGTATGAATTTTAACTGACTTTAAATTTAATTTTTTAATAATCCTACTATCGCTTAAACCTGAAAAAAACACTTTTTTATTTAAAAAGATATCTTTATTCTTAATCAACAAATCGTTGCTATTATGTTGTTTTATTTTATTCATATTTGAAGAATTCCATGAACATATTTTTTATTATTTTTTATAGAATAAGAAATTTTATTTTTTTAATATTTACTAAATTTAAAAAAATATTTGATTAACTAAGTAAAAAAAAATCTGTATTTTCTATGTAAATTTATGTATAACAGATATCATCTTATTTTAATTTTATATTATATAAAAATTCTAAGATATGAAAAAAGATTTTATTAAATTAACAGGAAATTCTTTTACTATATTAGTTCTTTTTTTATTCAGTAATAATATAAAGAATATTCAAGAAGCATTGGAAAAAAAAATAAAAAAATATTCAATTTCTTTTTATAAAACTCCTTTAATGCTAAATTTATCATTTTTAAAAAAAAAAATTAATTTAGAAAAATTGAAAAGAAAGTTGTCTATAATAGGATTATTAATAATTGGAGTAATTGATTGTACTAGTGAATGGATTAAATTAGAAACAAAAAAAACAAAAATTCCTATTTTTTTAGAAGAAAAAAAAATATTTGATTCATTTTTAAAAAGTAAGACTAAAAAAAAAATGTTTTTTTGACAAAAAATATTAGAAATTCTACAATTATTAAAATTCCAGTTAGATCAGGTCAAAAAATATATGTTCCTAATGGAGATTTAATTATTATTAATAATGTTAATGCAGGAGCGGAAATTATAGCAAGCGGGAATATTCATATATATGGAAGAATGAGTGGAAGAGCTTTAGCGGGTGCTAAAGGAGATGTTTCCAGCCACATTTTTTGTTTAAATTTATGTTCTGAATTAATTTCTATTTCCGGAATATATTTAGTGAAAGAAAAAATACCAAAAGAATTTATGGGAAAAACTATGAATATTTTTTTAAAAGACGGAATTTTAACAATGAATAAAATTTAATAAACTTATTTTTTAAAGGTACTGTATATGTCTCGTATTATTGTAATTACATCAGGGAAAGGAGGTGTAGGAAAAACTACTTCAAGTGCCGCAATAGCTACAGGATTAGCAAAAAGAGGAAAAAAAACTGTCGTTATTGATTTTGATATTGGTTTAAGAAATCTTGATTTAGTTATGGGATGTGAAAGGAGAGTAGTGTATGATTTTATCAATGTAATAAATGATAAAGTAATATTAAATCAAGCTTTAATAAGAGACAAAAATACAAAAAATTTATATATTCTTCCAGCTTCCCAAACAAGAGATAAAGATTCTCTTACGTATGATGGAGTTTTTAAAGTTTTAAAAAATTTAATTAAAATGAATTTTGAATTTATAATATGTGATTCTCCAGCAGGAATAGAAACAGGAGCTTTGTTAGCTATTTATTTTGCTGATGAAGCAATAGTTGTAACAAATCCAGAAGTTTCTTCTGTACGGGATGCGGATAGAATATTAGGAATAATTTCATCTAAATCATATAGAGCTAAAATGAATCAGAAACCAATAAAAGAATATTTATTATTAAATAGATATAATCTTTTTAGAGTAAATAAAGGGGAAATGTTAAGTAAGGATGATGTTTTAGATATTCTTAAAATAAAATTAATAGGTGTTATCCCAGAAGATTTATCTGTATTAAAAGCATCTAATCAAGGAAAACCTGTAATTCTTGATTCAAGTTCAATAGCAGGAAATGCTTATTCTGATACTGTTAATAGGTTATTAGGAGAAAAAGTATTATTTCGATTTGTTAAAGAAGAAAAAAAAAGTTTTTTTAGACGTCTATTTAGGAGGTAAAATATGACAATATTAGATTTTTTTATACCTAGAAAAAATAATACTGCCCATATTGCTAAAGAAAGATTAAAAATCATGATAGCTGAACAGAAAAGTAATGCTTATTTTTCTGATTGTCTACCCGAGATAAAAAAAGAAATACTGAAAGTTATGTGTAAATATATAAAAATAAAACCAAAAATGTTGCAAATAAAAATAAATTCTAAAGATAGAAACACTTCAGTATTAAAATTAAGTATATTTTTTTTTAAATAAGAAATGTTTTCATTTAATTAAATCCTAATGAATTTAAATAATTAGGTAAAATCTTTTTAATTTTATTTGTTTTATTTTTATTTAAGTGTGATAAAGCAAAAGGGATTATATCCTTAGCATGAGAAGAAAAAATTTTTTTATTTATTAAAATTTTAGAATTAAGTTTTAGTTTCTTACAAGAATTTCCAACAACTGTCCAATTGTTAGTCGGTAAATTAATTTTTTTATTTAATTCTAAAATTGTATTTAAACAGTCTTTTTTTACTGTTTTCCAGATTCCTTTATTATTTCGAATATATTTCGCCCAATATGCTTGATTATTATTAGCATCAAGTGTAACTATTACTTTTTTTATATTTTCTTTTCTCCAAGCTTGTTCTGCTATAATTAGCAATGTTGAAATTGGAAATAGCTTAATGTTTGTTCCAAACGAAAGACTTTGTGCTATATTTATTACAGTACGAATACCTGTAAATTTTCCTGGACCTATTGTAAATGAAATTACATCTAATGACTTTAAAGATATTTTTTTATTTTTTAAAATTTTATTGATCATAAATAAAATTTTTTTTGTTTGATTTATCTTAGATATTTCAGTAATGTAATCAATTTTTTTATTATAAAATAATGCTATTGAACAATTATCACAAGAAGCATCAATAGATAATATAGATGTATTCATTTTTATTTAAAAATATTTTTTATTTTATGTATATAAAATATACTAAACATATGTTTTTCAAACAAGATAAAAAATTAATTAAAAATGATTTAACTTAATTTTTTTATTTAGTTAATTTTTTTAAAAGTTATATTTTTTTTAATTCGAACTAAATTAATTCTATATTCTGTTGCTTCAATAATATGAAAATAAAATGGGGGTATATAAATAATTTCTCCTGGAAGAGGTAGTTGTCCTTTTTGAGATATTAATAATCCTGCTAATGAAGCATGATTTTCTTCTTTTTTTATTAATTTTTTAGTATTTAGTAATTGTTGCAAAGAATGAAGATCAGTTCCCCCTTTAACAAGCCAGCTATCATTTTCAGAAATTATATCGGGTGTTTCATCTTCATCGGGAAATTCTCCGGCAATAGCTTCTAAAATATCTAAAGGAGTAATTAATCCTTGTACAACTCCAAATTCATTTGTAATAATTGCTAATTTTCCCTTAGATTTTCTTAATATTTTTAATAAATTAATTGGATCAAGAGTGTCAGGTATAATAATAGGAGGATTTTTAGAAGAAAACTCAGTTAAGTTTGTGTTTGTTTCTATTTCAAATAATAGCTCTTTTGCTCGAACCACACCTATTATTTCATCTAATTCCCCTTTACATATAGGAAATAAACTATGCGGCGTAGCTAATAATTGAGATCTAATTTCATCTATATTATTTTCTATATTTACCCATGAAATTTCCCCTCTAGGAGTCATCATACTTTTAATAGATCTCATAGCTAATGTTAATACTCCGTTCATCATATATCTTTCTTCTTCTTTAAATGTCTCAGATATACCAGTGTGTAAAAAATTTGGTTTTGAACTATTTTTATCTATTTTTTTTTGTTTTATATCTTTTTTTTCTGGATTTTTTTTAACCATTAATCGAAGAATAGCTTCTGCTGTTCTTTGACGCATAGATCTTCTAGATTGATTTTTAATAAAATTATTATAAGAAATTTGATTGAATAATTCGATCATTATAGAAAATCCTATTGTAGTGTATAAATACCCTTTTGGAATATGTACTTGGAAAGCTCCAGCTACTAAATTAAATCCTATCATTAACAAAAAACTAAGACAAAGAACTATTACTGTTTGATGATTATTAATATAATTAGTTAAAAACTTAGATGCAAAAGACATAATAGCCATTGAAATAATTACTGCTGTCATCATAATAGGTAGATTATTTACTATGCCAACGGCAGTAATAATAGCATCTAATGAAAAAACAGCATCTAACACTATAATTTGTATAACAACAGCCCATAGGCTGGCATAATTTTTACTATGAGTATTATTTTCTGGATAATTTTCCAATCTTTCATGTAATTCAATCGTAGCTTTAAAAATTAAAAATAATCCTCCAGAAAGTAAAATTAGATCTCTACCTGATAAGATAAAATATTTATTTTGGATAATAGGAGCAGTTAAAGTGACTATCCAAGATATTAGTAATAATAAATTTAATCGCATTAATAAAGCTAAACTTAATCCTATTACTCTTGCTTTATCACGACTTGATGGAGGTAATTTTTTAGTTAAAATAGCAATAAAAATTAAGTTATCAATTCCAAGCACTACTTCTAATGTAATTAAAGTAAGTAGACCAATCCATGTAGATGGGTCTAAAAAAAACTCCATTATAAACTCCATAAAAAAGTAAAATGTTAAAAAATATATTTATATTATTTTTTATATAAAACTTAATTATTAAGTTTTATATAAATATATATTTTTTATATATAGATGATATTATCTATTTAAATGTTCTTAAAGAAAATTTTTATATTTTTAATAGAAACTATTATTTTAATTATAAATTAATAATTTTTTTTAAAATAAAAGAGAATTATTTTCATCCATTCTTTTTATTCTCTTTTATTTTTAAAGTTACATATATTTTTTATTATATAATGCAATAATACGTTGATCTATGGGGGGGTGAGACATAAATAAATTAAAAATAGACTTGGATTTTCCGTTAATACAAAAAGCAATAATACTATTATCTTCTGTAGGTTCGTAACTTGTTTTTATTTTTTTTAAGGCAGCAATCATTTTCTTTCGACCTACTAATTTAGCAGATCCTGCATCAGCATAAAATTCTCTATATCTTGAAAACCACATAGTGATTAAGGAAGCTATGACACCAAATATTAATTCTAATATTCCAGTAATTAATATGTAAATTATGGAATTGTTATAATATTTATTATTTTCTTCTTTGTTATTAAAAATATTAGTAATAATACTTGCAATTATTCGGGAAACAAAAATTACAAAAGTATTAATTACTCCCTGTATTAATGTCATAGTTACCATATCTCCATTTTTGATATGAGTCATTTCATGTGCTATAACAGCTTCTACTTCTTCTTTATTCATATTTTTTAATAAACCAGAAGAAAGAGCAATTAGTGATGCATTTTTATGTGGTCCAGTAGCAAATGCATTTATATCTAAAGAAGGATATATTACTATTTTTGGTGTTTTTAACTGTAATAAAGAAGATTGATGTTTAATAGTTGTAACTAACCATTTTTCTCGATTATTTAAGGGAACGGTTACTAACTTTCCATTAACAGCTTTTATAGCAATCCATTTTGACATTAATAATGATAATATAGATCCACTAAAACCAAATAAAGTTGATATAATCATTAAAGAGTACAAACTATTAGGTTTAATTCCAGTTAATATTAAAATAATTCCAAATACTATTATAACAGCTAAATTAGTAAATAAAAAAAGAATAACTCGCATCATAATTTTTTATATATTTCTCCTTTTTTTAAAGATAATTACATTATTTTTTTTATACTTACATAGAATTAAAATTCTTTCAATTTTTATTAATTAATTATTTTTAATTTAAAAAAAACGAGTTTTTAAAAAAATAAAAATTATTTAACTACATAAATATTTATTTTTTTTAAATAAATTGATTTAATTTTTTATTTAAAAGTTATCCCAATATCTTTTGTCTTGATTAATTATCATGTCTGAAATTTCCCCAGGTCCCCATGTACCAGCTTTATATAAAATAGGGGTTTGGTTAGTAGAACTCCATGAATTTGTTATTGAATCAATCCATTTCCAAGATGCTTCAACTTCATCATGACGAACAAATAATGACTGATTTCCTATCATGCTTTCTAATAATAATCTTTCGTAAGCATCTGATAAAGAATTTTTTGGAAAAGTATGAATATAATCAAAATTTAGTTTAACTTTATCTAATAAATATTCAGATTGTAAATCTGGAATTTTATTTATTATTTGCAAGTCTATACCTTCATTAGGTTCTAAACGAATTGTTAATTTATTTTCTGGAATATTTATAAAAGAATTATTAAAGAGGTTTATTGGAGTTTTTTTAAAAAAAATTACTATTTTAGAGCATTTTATTGGTAATCTTTTTCCAGTTCTTAAATAAAAAGGAACCCCTTCCCATCTACTATTATCAATATGTGTTCGAATAGAGACAAAAGTTTCTGTTCTACTATTTTTTTTAACCCCATCTTCATTTAAATAAGAATTAACTTTTACTCCCTGAACAATTCCAGAAGAATATTGACCGCGTACTGTATTGATATTTACATTATTATTATTTATTAAACGTAAAGAATTTAAAACTTTTACTTTTTCATCTCTTATACTATTTGCTTCTAAATTATTTGGTGGAGACATAGTAATTATTGTTAATAACTGTAATAAATGATTTTGAACCATATCTTTCATTTGTCCAGTTTTTTCAAAATATTTCCATCTTCCTTCGATTCCCACTTTTTCTGAAACAGTAATTTGAACATGATCAATTACTTTATTATCCCAATTATTAAAAAATATACTATTAGCAAATCTTAAAGATAATAAATTTAATGTTGTTTCTTTACCTAAATAATGATCTATTCTAAATATTTGTGATTCTTTAAAATATTTACTAATTTTTTTATTAATAATTTTTGCACTTTTTAAAGAGTCTCCTATAGGTTTTTCTATAACTATTCTAGTATTTTTATTATTTAAATGGGAATCTCCTAATCCTTTGCAAATTATTTCAAATGTATTAGGTGGCATTGCAAAATAGTAAATAGTGATATTAGAATCAGTATCTAAAATTTTTTTTAGTTGTTTAAAACAAGAAGTATTATTTATATCTAAATTATAAAAAAATAACTTAGATTTAAATAATTTCCAAATATTTTCATCTAAAGAACAATCTAAAAAATTTAATAAATTTTCTTTAACAATTTTCGAATATTCTGAATTATTCCAATTAGCTCTTCCTATTCCAATAATTCTAGTATTTTTAAAAATTTTTTTCTTTTTTTCTAATTTATATAAAGCAGGTAATAATTTTCTTTTAGTAAGATCTCCTTTTGCTCCAAAAATTACTAAATCATAAAATTGAGTTGTTTTGTTTGTATACATATTTAAACCTTATGTTTAGAAAAAAATATTTTTTTATCAAAAAAATATTTAGATAATATTTTTAATATTTAAAAAAAATTATTTTAAAAAAATATCTAATAATAAATTTTTTATGATATTTTTTATTT